>NZ_CP034930.1:3000000-3293048 GCF_004014855.1 Apibacter raozihei | reverse complement strand
TTTTTATAAATTTGGCTAGAAAATTAAATTGATAATAAATACAGTTGAATCTGTAGGGCAAAGTTGTTAATTATTTTTATAAAAAAAAAGTGGAATACCTGTTGTTTATTTAGAAATTTATTAGTAAGTAATGTATATGATTTTTAACCATGATTAAAGTAACAACCAAAGTAAGAGTAAGATATGGAGAAACCGATCAAATGGGCTATATCTATTATGGAAATTATCCATCCTATTTTGAAGTAGGAAGAGTCGAATTATTTAGGTCTATAGGTTTGTCTTACAAAGATATAGAAGACAGCGGAGTAATGTTGCCGGTCGCAGATTTATCTGTGAAATATATAAAACCCGGACGCTATGATGATGAATTATCAGTAACAACTTATATAAATAAATTACCAGACGGAGTGCGAATTTTTTTTGAATATGAGATAAGAAATCAAGATGAAATTGTATTAACTACAGGGTCAACTACTCTATATTTTATGGATAAAAAAACAGGTAAAATTTTACGTTGTCCGGAGTTAATAAAATCGATTATGAAACCTTTTTTTGAGTAACAAAATTTTGGGCAAATAATGAATCAAATTTTTCATAAAATTCAGTTTTTCTTTTAAGTGGAATTTCTATGGAAAGTTCACAATTTTCAGAAAAATTAAAATTTAAAATATCCAGATTCATTTTTTTTAAAAGAGTCATTACGGCTGACTGATGGTTATAATCAAAAGTTAACTCATAAATTTCGGAAAGTTCTTTAATTATAATATCGCTTTGTTCAATAGTAAAAAGTGCAGATTCTTTATAAGCTTTAATTAGCCCACCAACTCCAAGTTTCGTTCCTCCAAAATATCGAACAGAAATTAATAAAACATTGGTGAGTTCAAATGATAATAGTTGATGATAGATGGGGAGTCCGGCAGTCCCTGAAGGTTCACCATCATCATTGACACGATAATTGTCTCCAGATACTCCTAATCGGTAAGCATAGCAGTAGTGAGTGGCTTGTGGATACATTTCCCGGGTCTGAAGAAGAAACTTTTTAATGTCTTCTTCATTAATTACAGGATATATTAAACCAAAAAATTTACTTCCTTTAATTTTTACCAAAGCATCGGTAATAGACTGAGAGATCGTTTTGTATTCAAAAGTTTCTGACATGTAAACAAAGATACTAATAAATGATTTTAAATTTAGCTTTTGAACCTATTGCCCGCTTAAATTTTGAATATAAGTGATCAGGTTGGTGTTTATATATTCCTGATGGGTAATGTTACCAAAAAGAGTAGGAGAATCTGTTCCGTTTTTAACAATCGTGTTTGAAGTAGTAATTATAGCTTCATCCCAAAGAGAGTTGTCTATAAAATTTTGTAGAGTTTGTCTACCACCTTCAACAATCAATGATTGAATATTTCTTAAATAAAGATTATTTAATATTTGGGTATATATATTTTCTGAGAAATCAATCCGTATATATTCAGTGAACTCTTTTTTTAAATTTTTCTTTTCGTTGAATATTAAGGTAGGAGCTTCAGAGTTGTATAATCGGAAAGATTCCGGAACATCCAGTCGTCTGTCTATAAGAATTCGTAAAGGATTGCTTCCATGAATAGAACGGCAGGTAAGTGCAGGGTTATCTGTTACTGCGGTATTTTTCCCTACAAGGATGGATTCTTCCTGACTTCTGATTAAATGTGTTTTTTGTAATGAATAAGGATTGCTTATCCAGAAAGGAGAATCTCTATCCTCACCGTTGTCAATTTTTTTATTAAGGGTTTCCGCCCATTTAAGAAATATATACGGTCTTTTTTTTATATGAAAGGTAAAAAATCTCTTGTTTAAATTATAACATTCATTTTCAAGTATTCCTGTAACAATAGGTATTCCTGAATTTTTAATTATTGATATACCCTTTCCATTTACTTTTGAATTTGGATCTATAGAGCCTATTATAACTCTTTTAAATTGCAATTCTGCAATTTTTACCGCACAAGGAGGAGTCTTACCGTAATGTGAGCAAGGCTCTAGCGACACATAAATATCACTTTCCTTTAAAAGAGTTTTATCTTTTACAGAATCTATAGCATTAATTTCAGCATGAGCTTGTCCTGCTCTTTTGTGCCAGCCTTCACCAATAATTTGATTTTTATAAACGATAACCGAACCAACTAACGGATTGGGATAAGTAGTTCCTAATCCGTTCTTAGCTATTTGTATGCATCTTCGGATGTAGTTTTCATCCTGCTCAATCATAAAACTACTCTTCAGTTTCCGGTTTATTTACATTTTCCGATTGTGCTTTTGTATTAGTTGCACTCGTATCGGATAAATCCAGATTGATTAATTTAGAATAAGTTTGTTTTAACTCTTCTAATTTAATTTTTTTAGACTCTATATTGTTTAAAGTGTTTTGTAATAATGGATTGTCTTGTTTTGCATTAGAAAAGAAAGAAAGATTATTCTCTAATTGAACAACTTCATGTTCCAGATCCTGCATCTGTTTTTTCATTTTTCTCAGATCCTCGTCCAGCCTTCTGTCATCTTTAGCTTGTTTATAATTTTCAACCTTTATGTTTAATTGCATTTCGTCAATAACATTTTTCTGAATATCGAATTGTTTAATCAGCTTTTTAATAGACTGATTAAATTCTTTATTGATATCCATATTTTCTCTAGGTACTTTACCTATAGAATTCCAACGAATGCTATATTCATTGATTTTGTTTAAAGCCTCATCTTTACTCAATTCGGATAGAGAATCCAATTCAGAAAGAAGTGCTTGTTTCTTCTCTAAGTTTTCAATCCATTCCTCATTAGTTTTTGAATTTCGTTGTTTATATTTATCAAAAAAATAATTACAATTTTCACGAAATTCATTCCATAATTTATCTGAATATTTTCTGGGAACGTGACCTATATTTTTCCATTCGTTTTGGATTTTTTTGTAAAGATTCAAAGCTACATCCCAGTCTTCACTGTCTTTATTAGATTTAGCTATTTCCAACAAATCATTTTTCTTCTTTAAATTTTCTTGTTGAATTTTTTTCAGATCTTTATAAAATGTGTTTTTCTTAGTGTTTATATCATGAAGTAAGTCTTTAAAACTTCCCCATGTTTCACTGCTAAATTCTTTTGGAGTCCTTCCCGTAGAAAAGAATTCTTCCCTTAACTGTTCGATTTTCTTTACGTTATTTTGCCAGAAAGAATGATCCGGAGTAGTTACTGAAACAATCTTTTTTAATTCCGCAATAATAAATTGCTTTTTTTCAAGATTAGCCTGCTGTTCTTCTTTAATTTTTTCGAATAACTCGGCTTTACGAGTATGAATTTTCTGAGTAATGGCTTTGAATTCCTGCCAGGTGGTTTCTCTGAATTCTTCTGCTACAGGTTCTGCCTGCTCTTTCCAAAGCTTATGTAAATATTGTAATTCGTTAAGAGCTTTTTGAACACTGGGTTCTGTTACCAATTCTTCAGCTCTTCCGATAATTGCTTTTCTTTGCTCAAGATTATGTGCGTAATCCAACTCCTCTAATTCTTTATTCATCCGAATAAAGTCATGAGTATTGTCTAAATGATGGAAATACGTTCTGAAAACATCTCCTGCTTTAGATTTTGGAATTTTTCCAGCCTCATGCCAACGTTCTTTTATATTTCTGAATTTTTTAAAAAAGCTACCGATAGACTCTATAGGGGTAGTATACAGCTCCTTAAGTTCTTCAATAATCTGAAGCCTTTTATCTAAATTAATCTGTTCTTTCTGTTCAATATCCTTGTAATGAGAACTTAACTTGGTTTTGTAATCATGATATACTGAGTTGAATTTAGTTTTAATAGAGTTATCTGGCTGATAACTTAATTCTTCACCTCCTTCACCTAAAAATTTTTGTTTTCTGTCAGTTTCTGCTTCATCAAATTTTTTATTGAAAGACTCCCGTATATGATTCATCGCATCACTAATCAAATAAACAGGATAGTCTGCAAGAAGGTTTTTAGCTTTGACAATAAGTTTTTCTAAATCCAAAGAATCGTAATCCTCTTCAGGAATATGTATTTCATCGTTTTCCTGATGAGTTTTTGAATTCTCAGCATTAAGTTCATCAAAAGTGTTTTCACTTTGATTACTGTTTGTTGCTGCATTTTCAGCATTAACTATATTCTCGTTGTTTTCATTTCCTTCTGCATTATGCAGGTTATCCAATTCCGTACTCATAATCTGATGATATTTTCTCCTAACAAAAATATAAAAAAATATTATATATCTGCTACAGATGTGATAATAAAATCCTGATAAAAATGATATTTAAAAAAAAAAGATTGTTTTTATAAAATATAAAAATTACATATTTATTTTGTATTATATTTTAAATTTGATAAATAATAATACATATAGTTATTTAATAATTAAAGTTAACTAAAAATTAATATAATTTTTGTAGTTTGATGATTAGTTTTGTATTGACTAAGTATAAAGGATTAATCAATTTTAAAATTAAAGTTATGAAAAAAAATTACTCTTTAAACGTCTTATGTTTTATTTTCTGTGTTTGTTTTATCTTCCTGAGCAAGGCTCAATCAGAAACCATTATTTTATTTGAAGACTTTTCCTCTGCGTCAAAAGGTGACGATGTATCGGCTTCCAGTTCTTTATGGGCAGGAAATGATCATATAGTCTTGATAGATAAAGTTTATGAGGCAGGTGGGACCGTAAAGCTGGGAACAAGTGGAGCAGTGGGCTCTATCACTACCAAAGCTCTGGATTTATCCCAAAATAATGGAGTTTTCAAGGTACAGTTTAAAGTCAAAGGATGGAATAATTCCGGAAAAGTTCTGGTTACTGTCTCTGATTTGCCTTCGCAGGAAATATCTTATTCAGGGTCAAAAAATGACTCTTTTGAACAGGTGGAGGTAGTATTTACGGGAGGAAAAAAAGATGCAACGATAAGGATTGAAACTTTAAATGTTCCGGCTAATTTGAGAAGAGCATTTATTGATGATTTAAAAGTTTATTATGGAGGATCTAATTTAAACAATAATGCAAATTTATCGGAATTAAAAGTTAATAACGAGTTGCTCAATGGATTTTCTTCTTCAAAATCAGGATATTTTTATAACTTATCATCTGGAATAGATGTTCCTGTTTTATCAGCAAAAGCTGAAGATGCTAATGCAAACGTAGTAATATCAAATCTCTCCACTCTTCCGGGGTATGCATACGTAGATGTTACGGCAGAAAATGGGACAACTGTCAAACGATATAGTGTATATTTGTCACAGGAATCTTCTGAAGGAGAAAAAGGGTCTAAATCAAATCCGTATACTATTGATGAAGCAAGATCTAATCAGCACCCTGCTGGTGTCCTTACTAAATATTGGATGAAAGGTTATATTGCAGGAGCAGTAAATGGGACCATCAATAACATCGAAACTTCCGGTTTTACCAAAAATACCAATTTGGTTCTTTCACCTTCTGCAGATACAGATGTTTCCGATACATCGTTGTTAGTTCCGGTTGAGTTACCTATTGGTTCAGTCAGGAATTCTTTAAATTTGGTAGATAATAATCATAACTATAAAAAAGAAATTAAATTATATGGGACTTTAGAATCCTATTTTTCCTCACCAGGAATTCGCTCGGTTTCAGATTATGTATTGGATATTTTATCTACGGAAGAAATAAATTATAATGAGGAGGTTTCAGTATTGTCAACTACAGTTTTAGATGATTACCTGTCTGTTCTATGGTTGGGTAGATCTAAGATTGAAATTTATTCTATAAACGGTAAACTTGTAAAATCAGCCGAGTTAGCTGATAAGCAGCCTTTATATGTTGCTGATTTGAATCCTGGAATATATATTGTCCGAATACTAAATGACAGGAAAGTAAAAAGTATAAAAGTTGTGAAAAAATAGTTGTAATAAACATTATAATATTTATTTAAGAAGAGCTGTGAATATAAACAGCTCTTTTTATTAATATAAACATTCTTTTAATTGATTTTAAAAAAGAGCATAAAGAAGAAAATACCGAATATATAATGTAAATAATTATTTTAACTTTTTTTAAATCCATTCAATATCGAAAACTTCAGAAAATTTTTCTTTAATAACAGTTTTTACTTTATTAATGTCTTCTTTGTATCCCAATTCTTTTTCTATAGAGGTAACTGCCTTGTTTTTAATTCCACAAGGTACAATATGTGAAAAATAATGTAAGTCTGTATTCACGTTAAGTGCAAAGCCATGCATAGTAACCCATCTGCTGGCTTTTACTCCCATTGCGCAGATTTTTCTAGCATAAGGTTTGCCGGGGTCAATCCATACACCTGTTTCTCCGGAAGAACGTTCTCCTTTAATCCCGAAGTGTTCAACTGTTTTAATAATCGTTTCTTCCAGATATCTCATATACTTATGAATATCAGTAAAAAAATTTTCTAAATCCAGGATAGGGTATCCGACAATTTGTCCGGGACCATGATAAGTTATATCACCGCCACGGTTTGTTTTTATAAATTCTGCGTTAAGGTTACGTAAAAATTGCTCATCAATGAGAAGGTTAGAAAAATCGCCATTTTTCCCCAATGTATATATGTGTGAATGAGAAACAAAAAGAAAATAGTTAGGGGTAGTTAAGTGACTGATATTTTCCTTCTTTTTTTTTAATTTAATCTGAACAATTGAGTTTAATAATTCGTCTTGAATATTCCAGGCATCTGTATAAGGCATTTCATTCAAATCCCTGTAATGTACTTTTTTGTTTAGGATTTCATTCATGTGGCAAAAATACATATTTTTGGATTATATATAAACTATATTATTAAAATTAAATAAGTTATATCTATAATAGAATAGGTAAAAAAGATGTGAAAGTATTTATAATTGACTTGGAATCTTATAAATTTGTTAAAATAAATCAATAAAAAAGAAGTTAATTTTTCAGGTTAAATAAAAACCCTTTCAAAGAGATTCTTGAAAGGGCTTAATTAACACTAAAAAACTTTATTAAAGAACAACTAATTATTGATGCAAATATACATTAATTTTTGTAAAAAAAAAACAAAAATAAATATTTGTTAAAAAAATGTTGTTGAAAAGGTGTTGAAATATAATTGTTGTGCAATGTGGTTTGTTTTTTTTTAGTTTAAATTTTTAGTATTTAAGTTTGATTTATTCTAATTTTATATTAAATATTTCATGTTTTATGGTAAGGGTATAATCGTTAAAATAATAACTTAAAATATATATTGTAAAAGAATGAAAATTTTGATTTACATTTGTTCTTATATCACAAAAAAATATAATAAAATTATATAAATATTATGGCTTTAGAAATTAGTGATCAATCATTTAAAGATGAAGTGTTAAGCTCAAACGAGCCTGTTTTGGTGGATTTTTGGGCAGAATGGTGCGGACCTTGTAGAAACTTAACCCCAATAGTAGAAGAGTTGTCTGAAGAGTTTAAAGGGAAAGTAAAAGTTGCAAAAATAGATATTGATGCAAATCAGGAAGTTCCTGTAGAGTATGGGATCCGAAATATTCCTACTCTTCTATTCTTTAAGAATGGACAGGTAGTTGATAAAGTTGTTGGAGTTCAGCCTAAAGAAAAATTGGTTGAAAGAATGCAATCTTTATTAGCTAATTAATCAAGTATTAGTAAAATAATCTATAGAGCCGTCCTGTTTTTCAGGATGGTTTTTTTTGTTTACTATGGTTAAAATATAGTTTGGATTAGTTTACATAATACATGAAACATATATAGTATTTTAAAATATGAATAAATAAAAAAGCCCAGCTGATTAGCCGGGCTTTTTTATTTATGAATTAATTTTTCTCATACGTAAACTTTTAGGGGTTATCTCAAGATATTCATCATCCTTGATGTATTCCATGGATTCCTCTAAAGAAAAATCTATTTTCGGGAAAATTTTAGCAGCCTGGTCAGTACCTGACGCTCGTACATTCGTTAATTTTTTTCCTTTGATAAGATTTACATCCAAGTCATTATCTCTGGAATGTTCACCTACGATTTGTCCTTTATAAATTTGTTCTCCGGGCTCAACGAAAAATTTGCCGCGATCCTGAAGTCTGTCAATAGCGTAAGCAAGCGCCTGGCCTGTCTCAGATGAAACCAAAGAGCCGTTCTGCCGCTGAGGAATAATATCTTTCATCGGTTGAAAATCTTTGAAACGGTGATTGATGATAGCCTCTCCGGATGTAGCCGTTAAAATAAGGTTTCTTAAACCTATCAGGCCTCTTGATGAAATTTCAAATTCAAGATGTTGTAAGTCACCCTTTGGTTCCATAACTTTTAATTCACCTTTTCTTTGAGTTACCAGCTCAATAGCTTTTCCTGAAACTTCAGAAGGCACATCAATGACAAGATTTTCAAAAGGTTCATGTTTAGCACCATCAATTTCTTTAATAGTAACCATAGGACGTCCTACTTGCAATTCATAGCCCTCTCTTCTCATGGTCTCAATTAGAACAGATAAGTGTAGTATTCCACGTCCGAATACATTAAATTTATCCTCAGAATCGGTTTCATCAACTCTTAGAGCTAAATTTATTTCGGTTTCTTTCATTAAACGGTCACGAAGGTGTCTTGAAGTAACATATTTACCTTCTTTTCCAAAAAACGGAGAAGTATTAATGGTAAATAACATACTCATGGTAGGCTCATCAATAGATATTCTTGGAAGAGCTTCAGGTTCATTTAAATCGGCGATTGTATCCCCGATATCAAAACTATCCACACCTATAATAGCACATAAATCACCACTTCTTACAGATTCAACAGCTCTTCTTCCCAAACCTTCAAACACCTGTAATTCTTTGATTCTGATTTTTTTCATTTTATCATTATCCTGACAAAGCATATAATCTTTACCAGCAAATAAATCTCCACGGTATACACGGCCAATGGCTATTTTACCAACGAAGCTAGAAAAGTCCAAAGAAGTAATCTGCATTTGTGCAGTACCTTCAACATATGGAGCTTCCGGTATTAGCTCAATAATTTTATCAAGCAGGTAGTTAATGTTATCCGTTGGATTTTTGTAATCACCGGACATCCAACCTTGTTTAGATGAACCGTATACTGTTTGGAAGTCCAGCTGCTCTTCTGTAGCATCTAAATTAAACATTAGTTCAAAAACTTGATCGTGAACATGTTCCGGCTGGCAATTTTCCTTATCTACTTTATTAATAACCACAATAGGTTTAAGCCCTAATTCAATAGCTTTACTTAAAACAAAACGTGTTTGAGGCATAGGTCCTTCAAATGCATCAACCAAAAGAAGCACGCCGTCAGCCATTTTTAATACTCTTTCAACTTCTCCCCCGAAATCCGCGTGTCCCGGAGTGTCAATAATATTGATTTTTACTCCCTGATAGTTAACAGATACGTTTTTAGATAATATGGTAATACCACGTTCACGTTCAAGGTCGTTATTATCCAGAATTAAATCTCCTTCACTCTTTTCTACTACATGACAGGCCTGGATGATTTTGTCTACTAAGGTTGTTTTACCGTGATCGACATGGGCAATAATTGCGATATTTCTGATTGATTGCATAAAAATATTTAAATTCAGGTGCAAATGTAAGATTTTTATTATGAAACTAAAGAGTAAGGTGATTTAAATTAAATCTTTTAAGTCTTTGTTAAATATGTTTTTAAGGTTTATCAACGGCTACATTTCCATCTCCTTCTAGCAGCATCCATTGGTTTAGGTGGTTAAAAGTGTCGCTGCCGAATGGATAAGAAGTTAAATATACTTTGTAAATTCCCTTAGAAGGGATTCCTTTTTTCCATGAATAATAGCTTATAGAGAGAGAATCAGTAATAGGTATGTTCGTTTGGTTACGTAATACTTTATATATTTTGATTTTAGTCCATGAATATTTGCCTCCTGGTTCTTCGTATAGATATTCAGCTAAAACAATGGCTTTTGAATTTTTTAATTTAACGGAATCCTTATCTGTATAAATGTTTTTTGTTTTATTTATACTTTTTATGGGATCTGTTTTTTTAATCTGAGATTTGTTACACATTATACATAATGCAAAAAGTAACAGAATCGGTGAAAATTTCTTCATTTTCGATTTTATATAATTAATATTCAATTGCTTTTTGAAATGTCCATCCTCCATCCTTAAAGGTCTGAGTTAGTCCATTTCCTGCTTATAATAGTTTAATGTGCCCATTTATTTCCTCTAGTGTTGCTTTTCTGGGGTTGTATTTAATATTGAGAGATAATGTCTCCAAAATTAACTTTAATTTTCTGATATTTCATTTTTGTGTTTATAAGGTATAGTAAATGTATTTATAAATCGTAATTTTTATATTAAAATGTATTCTATATTTATTTAGTGATGCGATTTTTTGTATAGGTTTGTTGATTTGATATTCTAGGATTAAAACTTTTTTATTGTAATTTTACAAAAAAATAATTATGAGAATAATTTATACAGCCATAGTTTTCTGTTTTTTACTTTTGCCTGTCACTTGTACAGATAATAAGCAGAATTCTGTGAAAAATAACAATGATGATACAGAACAAGATAGTTTAGTTATTACAAATAAAGATGAAGTCTCAAAAGATATTAGTTTGGATCCTGTAACCAAATCTGTACCTAAATTTGAGGATGCGCAAGTCAATAAATTTGTTGATGCAACTAAAAAATATTTTGAAGAGGTAGCCCGAGCTAATAAAGAAGGTAATACAGATAAAATAATTGAATTGCAATTGCGTGCAAATGATATTGATGCAGAATTGCAAAAAGTAAAAAAAAGGCTAACAGTGCAGCAGCAAAAACAATTGGAAGATTGGTATATGATGTTAGTTACTGCAGCCTCAAAATAAATAGTAAACACATCTAATAGTTTTAAAAAGCTTTATATTATAATATAAAGCTTTTTTTATATAGAGTAATTAATTTATATATATGCATTAATTGTGTCTAGTAATATAACGTCTTATTTATTAAAATGACTTATATTTATTCTTTAAAAGGATAAATTGATAATTTGTTATGTTAATAAAAACCTATGGAAGTGCTGTCTATGGAGTCAATGCACAATTAATAACAGTTGAAGTTAATATAGATAAAGGAATCGGATATCAGTTAGTCGGCCTGCCAGACAATGCAATTAAAGAAAGTGCCCATAGAATTTCTGCAGCATTAAAAAATTGCGGATACAAAATGCCAGGGAAAAAAATAACGGTAAATATGGCTCCTGCCGATTTAAGAAAAGAAGGTTCAGCTTATGATTTGACGATAGCTATGGGAATTCTGGCAGCATCGGAACAAATTAAATGTGAGCATTTACAAGAGTATTTAATTATGGGAGAATTGTCTTTAGATGGTTCACTTCAACCTATAAAAGGAGTATTACCTATAGCCATTCAGGCCAGACAGGAAGGGTATAAAGGTTTTTTTCTTCCCAAACAAAATGCAAAAGAAGCAGCAATTGTAAATGAGCTTACTGTTTATGCCATTGAAAATATTAAAGAAGTAATAGATTTTTTTGATAAGGGAAAGGCTTTGACTCCATCATATGTCAATACACGAGAAGAATTTTTTAAGAGTTATACGAATCATCCTTACGACTTTTCAGAAGTAAAAGGGCAGGAAAATGTAAAAAGAGCTTTGGAAATAGCCGCTGCGGGCGGACATAATGTTTTGTTGATAGGTCCGCCGGGTAGTGGGAAGACTATGTTGGCAAAAAGGCTTCCATCTATTTTACCACCTTTAACTCTTTC
Organism: Apibacter raozihei; assembly: GCF_004014855.1. Lineage (NCBI taxonomy): Bacteria > Pseudomonadati > Bacteroidota > Flavobacteriia > Flavobacteriales > Weeksellaceae > Apibacter > Apibacter raozihei. The sequence continues at coordinate 3,281,289 of NZ_CP034930.1, read as the reverse complement.
AGAGGCTCTTGAAACAACCAAGATACATTCTGTAGCCGGAAAATTGGGTAATGAGTCATCATTGATGACTGTCAGGCCCTACAGAAATCCTCATCATACCATATCTGGAGCAGCATTAGTAGGAGGAGGAACCTATCCTCAGCCGGGAGAAATTTCTTTATCACATAATGGGGTTTTGTTTTTAGATGAACTGCCTGAGTTTAACCGACAGGTATTAGAAGTATTAAGACAGCCACTCGAAGATAGAATGGTTACTATTTCACGCACAAGATTTACAGTTACATATCCTTCCAGTTTTATGCTGATAGCCTCTATGAATCCTTCTCCATCAGGATATTTTCCTGATGATCCTAAAAATACCAGTTCAATTCAGGAAATGCAGAGGTATATGAATAAAATTTCAGGGCCATTACTGGATCGTTTTGATATTCATATTGAAGTTTCTCCGGTAGCTTTTGATGATTTATCTGAAAAGAGAAAGGGAGAAAGTAGTGAAGCCATAAGAAATAGAGTGATTAAAGCAAGGGAATTGCAAACGATTCGCTATAAATCAATAGAAGAAATTCATTACAATTCCCAGATAGGGCCTAAACAATTAGATGTTTTTTGCGGTTTGAACGAAGATTCAAAAAAATTATTAAAAAAAGCTATTGACAAGTTAGGGCTATCGGCTAGGGCCTACGATCGCATATTACGTGTAGGAAGAACTATAGCCGATTTAGATGAATCTGAGGAAATAGGCTCATATCACATTGCAGAAGCTATACAATATCGTAGCTTAGACAGAAATCATTGGGGCGTATAAGATATTAACAAGTATTTAGTATCTTTACTATGCTATTAATCTGGATAAACAAAATATATGATACGAAAAGTTCGTATGTCGGATGCTAAAAGAATAGCTGAGATATATAATTACTATATTGAAGAAACAATCATAACTTTTGAAGAAGAAAAAGTGAGTGAAAAGGATATAGTTTACAGAATTGAAAAAATTCTGAAAAAGAATTATCCCTATCTGATCTATGAAGAAAATAATGATGTTATAGGTTATGCTTATGTTAATAACTGGAGAGAACGTTCCGCTTATGACATAACATTAGAGACCAGCCTGTATTTAGATCATCATATTACAGGAAAGGGTAGGGGGAATTTGTTGTTGGAAGAACTGATTGAGGAGTCTAAAAAAATAAATGTTCATTCTCTCATTGGTGTCATTTCTTTACCTAATGAACCCAGCAGGAAAATTCACAAACGATTCGGATTTGAACTGGTAGGGAATTTCAGAGAATCAGGTAAAAAATTTAACCGTTTGATTGATGTTGAATTCTGGCAGCTTATCTTGAGATAATAAATATGGTTTTAGCTATAGATGTATATTATTTTGAAGATGCAACAGCCAAATCGGTAGGAGTATTATTTAATTGGGAAGATGAGCATCCTAGGGAAATTATTATTGAAAATGTTAAGGATGTTGAAGAGTATATTCCCGGGCAATTTTATAAAAGAGAGTTACCCTGTATAATTGCCATTTTGAACAAAGTGGATACAAAACAACTGGAAGCTATAATTGTGGATGGTCATATTTATGTAGATAATAATAAAGAATATGGGTTAGGAGGATACCTTTGGAAGCATTTAAACGGAGAAATTCCGGTGATAGGCGTAGCAAAAAAAGATTTTTTTGCCAATAAAGAAACTACTTTTGCATTAGTAAGGGGAGAGAGTAAAAATCCTTTATATATTTCTTCTGTAGGAATGGAAAGAGAAAAGGCTATAGAACTGATAAAAAATATGAAAGGAAAATTCCGTAATCCTACTATATTAAAAGAATTAGATCAGATAACTAAAAGATAAAAAAAAGAGTATTAAAAATTAAAATCAATTAAGATGATACAACATATTGTTATGTGGAAGCTTAAGGAAGCTGATAAAAAAGAAAATGCACAAAGAATTAAGAAAGATCTGGAAGCCTTGAAAGATGTGATTAGTGAATTGGAATTTATTCAGGTAAGTTTTAATATGGATATTGCGTCTCAAAATAATTTTGATGTAATTTTGAATTCCCAATTTAAAAGTTTTGAAGATCTGGATATCTATGCAAAGCACCCGGAGCATGTTAAGGTTGTAGAGTTTATAAAGTCAGTAGTAGAGCAGAGGGTTGCTATAGATTATGAAATATGATTACGAATAGGTAAAATAAAAAAGGAGGTTATAACCTCCTTTTTTTATTATTTTTTATTATTCACAATTTCTGAATCGTGTAAATGTACCGGTTTACTTTTTTTCTTCCCCATTTTTAAATTTATAAATTCAACAAAAAGAGAGAAAGCTATAGCAAAATACAAATAACCTTTGGGAATAGCGCCTACCTCGCTGTCAAATATTCTCAGATGAGAAAGATGAGAAGCTTCAGTAATCAGCATTACACCAATGAGTATAAGGAAAGAAAGCCCCAATATCTGTATGGTGGGATGATTATTTACAAATTTGCTGACTGGTTCTGCAAATATCAACATAACCATTACAGCGAAAACAACAGCTGTAACCATTATAGACATAGCTCCGGCATACCCGAATTCCTTGAAGCTGACTAATCCAATAGCTGTAAGTACACTATCAAAAGAAAAAACAATATCCAGGGCTACTATCTGAACAATAGCAGAGGTAAAATTACTTTTAGCTTTTGAACCAGAATTAGCTTCATCCTCACCTTCGAGCTTATGATGAATTTCAGTAACACTTTTGTACAATAAAAATAATCCTCCAACAAAAACTATGATACTTTGTCCCGAGATACTACCATCGATCCAGGAGATATCAAAAGTAAATATAGGTTTTGTCAATTTTAAAACAAGAGATATTCCAAATAGCAAGGCTATACGAAAAACCATGGCTAGTAAAAGTCCAACTCTTCGGGCTTTGGGTTGTTGTTCTTTAGGTAATTTGGAAGTAACAATAGAGAGAAAAACAATATTATCAATTCCAAGAACAATCTCAAGAAAAGCTAAAGTAATAAGCGCAATCCAAGCGCTGGGTTGTAAAAAAACTTCAATAAATTCCACTAATATAATTTTTTAACAAATGTAAATAAAAGCTCGTTATCTTTGTAATCGATTTTTAGCTAAATATTTGTTAATGAAAATACCTGCTTTAGCTCAATTACACCTTATCGTTTTCATGTGGGGATTTACAGGTGTAATGGGGAAATTAATTACTATAGGTGCCATTCCTTTGGTTTGGTGCAGATTATTAATAGCATCAATACTTTTGTTTGCTTATTTACGGTTTTTAACAAAAGAAAGCTTTTCAATTAATAGAAAGCTATTTCTTCAACTAATAGGTTGTGGAATTATTATAGGAACTCATTGGGTTTTATTTTATGGTTCAATTAAAATATCCAACATATCAATAGCTACATCAACACTGTCAACCGGAACTTTATTTGTGGCCCTTTTAGAACCTTTATTTTTTAAGAGAAAAATCAGAATATCTGAAATTCTTCTTTCTATTGTAATCGTAATATGCATAGTATTAATTTTTAATACCGAAATGTCCTATTGGAAAGGCATCATTATGGGAATTGCCTGTGCTTTTTTATCCGCCTTGTTTTCTACCATTAATGGAGTAATGTACCATAAGGGAAGTTCAACCATAATAACATTTTACGAAATGATAGGAGGTTTTCTGATTTTAACCCTGTTTATGTGCCTGAGTAATAGTTGGGATTCAGTTATTTCTATTCAGCCTATGGATACTTTATGGCTTTTAATTCTGGGAGGATTATTAACCAGCTTTCCACTGGTTATGACCATGAGGTTAATGAAACATATTACGCCCTTTACATTAATGTTATCAGTTAATCTGGAACCCGTTTATGCTATATTAATAGCTTTTATTGTTTGGAAAGATTCTGAAAGGATGAGCCCTACCTTTTATATTGCCACGGCAATTATGATATTGGCCATTTGTATTAACGAGTATTTAAAAACTAAAAACAAAAAAAAGACTATTGTTTAACATAGAATAGAAACGATTTTTACAATTGAAATCGGTTGGATAAATAATTTTAATATGCATCGTATTCCCATAACGCTTATTTTTTTCAGAATATTGTTAATACCCATTGTTATTTCCATGTCTTATTTGGGAGGTAATTCAATAAGAATATTTATCGTAATACTTATGTATTTAGGATTATTATCTGATATATTTGATGGAATTATTGCAAGGCGGTTAGGAATAGCTACTGAAAAGTTAAGAAGATTGGATAGTTTAGTAGATCTTTTTTTCTGGTTATCTATAGGAATATCATCATGGATAATCAGCCCGGAAATAATAAAAAATAACAGCGTACCAATTATTTTCCTGTTTATTTTGGAAATAATATGCTATTTAGTAAGTTTTCTTCGTTTTAAAAAAGAAGCAAGTACTCACTCTTATACTGCCAAATTGTGGGGATTAAGTTTAGTAGTAGCATTTACCTCGATTATAGGGTTTAATTACGGAGGATTTTTTATGGATAACTCAATTTTGATAGGATACATATCTTACGCAGACGTTATTTTAATACTTTTAATACTTCCTCATTGGGCCCACGACATACCTAGTTTTTATCACGCATATTTAGTCAGAAAAAACATTCCGTTTAAAAAAAATCATTGGTTTAATTAAAACAGGGAGGTCTGTAAGGTAGGACTTTCATGGGCTAACAGTTGTTTTTTTATAGGCAAACCTCCGGCATAACCTATCAGTTCCCGATTAGAACCTATAATTCTATGGCAGGGTATTATAATGGATATAGCATTTGCTCCGTTAGCAGAAGCTATAGCACGTATCCCCTTTTCATTTTTCATTTTTTTAGCAAGACCCAGGTAGGTTTCTGTTTTACCATATGCTACTTTGTTGAGTTCTTCCCAAACTGACTTTTGAAAATCGGTGCCACATAATAAAAGGGGGAGTTCAAAAGATGTTCTTTCTTTATTACTGTACTCTACGAGCTGTTGTATAGTTGCTTCTATAATTTGAGAACTATCTTCTTTATACTCAGCTTTCAAAAATTTTTTAATCCGTAAATCAATAGATTCCCGTCTTTTTCTATATCTCCAATCGCATAAACATAATTGATTATTAAAAGATCCTATAACTAGTTCTCCGAAAGTACTATTAAAATGTTGTATATTAATAATATTCATAAGTTCATATAAACATTTAAAGAAATGTAATAAGTAAAATTACCATTTATATAAATATTAATTGATTAAAAATGCAAAAAGATTTTCTTCTATTAGTATTTTTGTTTCTTATTAAAATATAACTGATTTTTCGATATGTTAAGATGATACTAAATTTCATTAATAAAATAAAGAAAGTCCTGACTTTAAGTGAAGAGACAAAAAAGGATCTTATGATAGCTTTATACTCTCTACCTGGAATTATCATTATTTATGCAGTTGGGCTTTATTTTGATTCTATAATATACACTAGTATTGCAGCAGGAGGTGCGGTTACAGCAGGATATGGAGCAAACAAAAAAATTCTGAAATACCCTTTAGCCCCTATGTTCATAGCAGTTATAGGTATGAGTATATGTGCCTGGATAGGTTCTCTTACAGGACATTTTTTTCCTTTATATATTTTAGGAAGTATGATGTTTGCAAGTTTGTGTGCCTTGGTTGCTTTAATAGATCAAAATGCGTGGTGGATAGTTATACAATGGGCGATAGCATTCTTCGTAGCCGGTTATTATGCCGGGGATATGCATGCAGCAACGCAAAGAGCTTTTTTTATATTAATCGGCGGTTTGTTTCAATGTTTGTGTATCATTTTTCTTTTACGTAAATTATCATTTCATAGAAATATAATGAAGCCTAAAAATATATTAAGAATTTTAAAAAACATACATCAAAATATAGACAAAAAAATACGATTCAGTGCGGCGGCGGTTTACGCATTTTTAACTGTTTTTTTATGCTTTGTTTTTATTTATCTTTTTAAAGTTGAATATTATTACTGGGCAACCATGACTGCTGTATTAATTTTAAAACCAGACTTTGTCAATACCTTTCAGCGTGTAAAAAACAGATTGATCGGGACATTTGCCGGAATTATGATTGCTACGGGTTTGGTCTTAATTGATTCTTCAAAATACGTAATGGCTGCTGAAATAATTATTTCGTTATATTTATGTTATGCCATGGCTAATCAGTCTTATGCAATATTAACAACTTTTATAACAATTTCAGCTGTTTTAATGTTTGCTATTAATGGGACTCCTGAGAAACTGGTAGCTGTAAACCGGATACTGGCAACAGCTATAGGGGGAATATCTGCATTATTGGTAATGACCCTAAGTCTTTTCTATATGAAGATTTCCGGAATAATTAATAAAAGTTAATTATATTATTCAATCTCCATAGTAAATATCTGTTTTAATTATTGAGAAACATGCATCTATGATAAATATTAAAAATACTTACATATTGCTGCATTAAATTTTTAAACCTTGAACCATGCGAGTTATCGTATAGATAGAAACTATTCTTTATTAATCGATTATAACTATACCTTGTATTTTTGTTTTCTAAGATAGATTGTATCGTTATTGGAAATTCAGAATGTGATTTTCAAATAAGAATTTATAATATTTTTATTACATATATCACAATATTTTCAAAAAACGGCAATTTTAATTTTCTTTTAATATTGTAAATAAGAACTTATCTAGTCTTTTATGATAGGTTAATAAAAACAAAATTCCATAAAAAAATTATGGAATTTTATATATGATTATTTTGTAGTAAAGATTAGCTTACCAATTGCTTTTGAAAAGAAAATTTAACGCTTTGTAATACTTTGTTAATTTCATTTTCAATGCTTTTAAGCTCAGATACAAACTCGCTTTTGCTTTCTTCTTTAGTTAAAATTGAATTTACTTTAGACTGATAATATTCCACTGCATTTTGCATATTCTGACAAAATACTTCGTAATAGTTAGCAATTTTCTTATCTGTATAATCAACAACTTCAGAAAACTGTTCTTTTAAATACTTGACATAAATGTGTAATTCTTTAATGAACATATGCGGTCTATATCCGGGTTTTAAAATATTTGTACGCCCGTAAATATGATCAACCATTTCTTTAAGTGAAACAATTTTGTCAAAATAAGCAATATTTGGTCCGGGACATATAGTAACACCCAGTATTTCTTTAGTAACGGGAGATAGATCATATTTGCGCAGAGCAGCATTACTTAAACCAGCACACAAACATTCTTTAGTAAGAACCGCTGCAATTTTTTTACGACGTTCTTCCTGAGTTATATCCATTTTACTTATTTGCTTGATTTTTTGTCGGATATAAGATACCGAAGCTGTACAAATAGGTCTTTTGGTAAATTCAGTATCCGATTTAAGAAGTTTTTCAGTACAAGGACTTCCTGGTTTTCCTCCTTCAGCCAGACTGTATTTTTCTTTTTCACCGGAAATATTTTTAAGATAATTAAATGGAACTCCCAAAGGAGAGTTTTTACTTAAATATATATCCTTTTCAGTGGAGCGGGATAATGCTTCCAATGTTTCATCGTCAATGCTTACAGCCTCTGGAACCAGTAGAAACGGACTACCCCATCCGGTAGCATCTACCTTATAATAATTATGTAACAGTTCATTCTCTTCATGGGTACCAATACCTCCCTGAACTGTAATTCTAACTTCCGGTGCTGTTTCCGGTACAAATTTTTCTTTTAAAGACAAAGCTTTGCTGTAAATGGAAAATAATTCTTCGGTAAGTGAAACTCGTTTCTCTTTAAATTCTTCCAGTATAGGCCCCAGCATGTACCCTTGGCTTGCAAATGCGTGTCCACCACAATTTAAACCTGATTCAATTCTGAATTCAGAAACCCATAATCCTTTTTTTGCAAGGTATTTACCCTGAATCATAGCTGATCGGTAATCACTGACTTTAATGATTATCTTTTTGGTGAAATTACCGTTTTTCATATCTGTGAATGCAGACAGGTTTTCAAGATAATTGAATAAACGGGGATTCATTCCTGCCGAAAATATGACAGATGAATTTTCCAGATTACTTTCAGAATATCCTTTTAAAGCTGTAATTGCATCTGAACCGTCCTCAACAACAGATCCGTCTCTCAAGTATTGATTATTGTCAACTTTTGTCATGATATTAACATCGATACTTCCTGCTTGAATTTGTTCTTTAAGTTCCTGCTGAAGTTTCTTTTTTTCATAACTGTCATGAATATCCTTCATTTTTTTATACAGTTTCTTCAAAAAATTATCTTCCGGTAGCATTTCAAAATAAAGAATTAAATCAGAACCAGGCTCAAAAGATGAGTTTTTCAATTTATCAATTTGATTTTGTACCATTTGGTTCAACAGATTTAAATAATCTGTAATACGTTTGGAACGGTAATCCGGATCCGATGTTTCTATAGGGTGGTAAGTATTATTATTTTTTTTATAATAATATTCCCTCATGCGTTCTATAAGATTGTCCTGAACAATAGATATGACAGAAGATATACCAAATCTGGCAACCTTTACCGGAGTATCTATTGTATATGAAATTCCCATAACCGGAATGTGAAATGTATGAAAATTTTTATTCATTTATATAAGCGTGTGTTGTGTTGATTAATTTAATAGTTGATAAAATTGCTAGATTTAAGTAGGTTTTGTTTGATTTAATATATAGCATTCCAAATTCCTTATTATACATCTTATTTGAGCTAGTAAGTAAGGAATTCATGATGAGATAAAATATTTAACTTTTATTATTGACTAAGTATTATTAACAGTGAAAAATTTAAATCTTTAAATAAAATTTAACTCAAAATTAATTCATATTTGCCTAATAGAATGTTAAACATAAGATAAAACTTATATTATTTGCAAAAAGTTTAATGTATATTAAATTTTTCACTAATCTTGAGTAGGTGGCTTTATATGCAAATTATTTATTTTGATAGCTATAAACACTTTCTGTTCCGTTTTTCAGGAAATCAACAACTGTTGAAGATTTTAAAGCGGGTACTTCATATTTTTTAGTTTCCTGAACCAGCAATTGCCCATCATGTGTAATACCTATTCTTTTATTGCTTATTACACAGCCATTTGAAATTTTAGATAGATCAATACAGTTTTTTTCTCGTGGAAAAACAAAAAATCCATTTTTATATTTTCCTGTAGCATTAAATGTTTTTACTGTTTGATTCCCTTTTTTTAACTCAAAGAAAACAGTATTTCCTTCAAATAAAACATTGACCCAGTCATTGTCATTCCAGTTACTGGTCAGTGAGTCTTTTTTAAACCCTCTGACATATCTTTCTATATCTTTTATATTCTTAATTGTTGGAATGTCACTTTGTAAAAATTTATAAATACCATGTTTATTTGAATTTCCGGTAAGAATTGTCGAACTTCCGTTTGAATCATATTCACGAGATGCAAAAATTTTATAGCCTCCGGAATATTGATGAGAATTTTGACTGGAAATTTTTTTTACATTTCCACTGGTAAAACTTTCAGTAAAGTTTGAAGCACAACTGGTTAATGTAAAAAGTAATACGGATAAAAATAATAGTTTGTTCATGAATAGATTTTTTAGTTAAAACGAAATTAAATAATTTAAATTGTATTTTTTTCAAAACAGTCGGTATCAGGTTATGGAGGTTCAAAGAAATGCCTTACATATTACTAAAATAGTATAAAAATTTCTTACGTAATATTTACAAATATTAAATCAGTTGCCTTAAGGATATTATTATTAACTGTTTACCTCATTAAAATGTGTTGAAGCCCAATCAATAAGCATTTGTATAGCAGGGAGTAAACTTTTACCGGTTTCGGTTAATGAATACTCAACTTTTGGAGGAATTTCCGGATAAGATTTTCTATTTACAAGATTATATTCTTCAAGATTCTTGAGCGTATGAGTCAGCATTTTTTGAGAAATATCAGGAATTTTTTTATTGATTTCCCCATACCGAAGTTTACTTTCTGAAGACAATACCGATAATACTAATAAAGACCATTTATCGCTAAACCGGCTTAATACATTTCTAACCGGGCAAGTCGGATATTCTAAATTCAGGGTTTTCATATTTTTTTTAACAAATATACAATAACTCTCTAATTGAAAGTAACATTCTTTTATTAAGGTATGAATAAAAGTTAAAAATTTGTTAAAATAAAATTTTTAAGTGTTTGATTATTAATAATTCTAACTATAGGTGTTCGTTAGTAACCTACTTGTATATAAATAGATTCAAGAGTAGTTTTGCTTCAGAAATCAATAAAAATAAAAAAAATGAAAATAGCAATTATCGGAACAGGAAATGTAGCTCAGGCATTAGTAAAAGGACTAATTTCTGAAAATTATGAAATTAAAATTGGTACTCGAAACGTTAATAAAGAAAACGGAAATATAGATATACTTAAAAACATTAATTCAAGTATAGATATAACAACGTATGATAACGCAGTAGAATTTGCAGATATTATTATTTTATCAGTTCCGGGAGCCAGTTTATTAGAAGTAATTGAAACCATAGGGATTTCTAAATTTAAAGAAAAAATACTTTGGGACATAACTAATGCATTGTCTGGTGAAGCTCCTGTAAATGGGGTAATAAAGCTTATTACTAATTCTGAGGAATCAATAGCTGAAAAAGTTCAGAAACAGCTTCCTTATACTTACGTTGTTAAAGCCATGAACACCGTAGGTGCTCATTTAATGTACAAACCCAAATTTAGTGAACAGGGAACCGTATTTATTTCAGGGAATGATGAAAACTCTAAAAAAATTATAGCAGAAATAGTAATAAAGTTTGGCTGGAATTTTTATAATTCTGGTAAAATAGAATCATCAAGAGCTTTAGAATATATGGGACAGTTCTATATTGCTCAGGGAATTTTTTCAGACAATTGGAACAGTACTTTCAAATACATACAATAATTAAATATAAAAGTTCAAATCATTTTAAAATTAAAACCAGTGAAAAGTATAAAATGTTATCTGATAAGTAGTTTGTTTTTAATAACATTCAATCTTTACTCACAAGTCACAGAAGAAAAAAATTATAAAATTACGGCTGTGAATACTTTTGTTTCGGAAGAAAATATGACAGATGAAAAAATAGTGAGAATTGTTAAAGATTCTAAAATAAAAGAAGTAGATGAAGCAACCTTTGGTCTTTTAAATGATGTCAATTTTAAAAATGGAACTATAGAGGTAAAGGTTTTGAGCAAGCTTTTGAATGATGCTCCTGAGTATTCAAGAGGATTTATTGGAATAGCTTTTAGAATAGCTAAGGATTATTCACAATTTGAATGCATTTATATTCGCCCCACCAATGGCAGAGCAGATGACCAGATACGCAGGAATCATAGCATACAATACTTTGCCTATCCGGATTACAAATATCAGCGTTTAAGAAATGAGTCTCCTGAAAAGTATGAATCGTATGCTGATATGGGGCTTAATGAATGGATTCAGTTGCAAATTGAAGTAAAAGGAGATAAAGCAAAATTATATATCAATAACCAGGAAGAACCTTCGCTTATTGTAAATGATTTGAAACTAGGTGATAAACAAAAAGGAGGCATTGGTTTTTTTGTGGATATTGGAACTGAAGGGTTTTTTAAAGATTGGAAAATATATGAAAATTAAATTAGTTATATAAAAATAATTATTTTAATATAATATTTGTTAATTTTTCACATATTCTAATTTTTTAACCTTTATTTTATTTTTTTTGTAATTTATTTTTATCTTATTTTAGCTGTAGTTAAATATGAGAAAATATGAAAAAAATTTATTTTGTTTTATTACTAGCTACAATTTTCGTTGCTTGTAATGAAGATTTCAACCAGACGGATTCAAATTTGGGAACCAGTAATAATATTAATTTATCTACCGATAAAAAAATGTTAGAAGAAGTAGCTGTACTACTTTCAAATTTAAATTTAGATTTAGAAGATTACAAAGAAATTCATCAATCAATATCCCAGTCATTAGAATATGGTTTAGATGAATGCTATTATTTTAGAGAAATATTAAATTTTAATCAAAATAATAAAATTATCAATACAACGAACTCTTCATTAAAACAAAAGCTTACTAATAGTTTGTCTTTATCAAGAAATAATATTTTAGATAAGCTTACTAATTCAAATATTCAGATATACTGGCCATATTCAGAAGACTGGGATCAAAAAACTATCCCTGTTATTACTTTCGCTGATGATAACAAAAATATACATACAGCATTTAAAAGTATTATACTACCCGAAGGAACTATAAAAACAGATACTTTATTTGTTGATGAGGAATATGCAAAAAGAAATCCTGTAATTGTAATTAATTTAAATACATTGCCTTACGAAGAAATACCTGATTTTTCTAATAATAAATTTATAAATAAAGATAACGTCTTATTTTCATCAAAAAAAGCAATAAATAAGATTAATACAAATTTATACGAAATTGAAAAAGTTGGTGATCCAATATATTCGATTAAAATAGGAAAATTTATGGCTAGCAAGCAATATGATGATTGGGCTAATGGAGGATCTGAATTTGTCATTCACATAGGTGCAGTAGATCAATTTAAAATAAATACTGTTGATGATTTAAGGAATGTGAATCCGAATATTAGTAGAGTAAGAATTACAAGAAGTAGAAAGGATATTTCCAAAAAGAGATGGACAGATGTTAATGCCGTTATGGTATCAGATTCACAACCTAATGATATAGATTTAGCATTTATGTTAGTTGAAGAAGATCAAGGATCTGGCAGATTTTGGGAAGCAAATTTAGGATTAGAATTGGCAGGTAAAAAATATAGAATTGATGCAAAGCTTCCTTTTAAGTCTGGAGATGATATGATTTATCAAGTTAAATATAGAAGAAATTTTATTTTTTCCACTCTAAATTATAATACTAAAAATAATACTTTTGTTGAGCATACTGCTGGAAATTGCTATTGGACATTAGAAGTAAATAAGGGTCAAATTATAAACTATTGATAATGTTAGGGCTGTTATGAATTATAATTCAAAAACAGCCCTTATATTATTGAAAATAAGTAAATGTTGAACTTTTTGTTATATATAAAATAAGTAAAAAATTATAGAAAAAAATAGTTCATTATAATTTTAAAAAATACAAATACTTTGAATTTTACTTTATATTGTACTATTAAATAATTTTTCTAAATAGTAGAATAGTTTGCATAAGAAATTAATTTAATCTGAAATCCAGGAAGAGTTCATCTTTAATCGTATCTAAAACTTCTTTGGTTATGTTTACACGTTTGTTCATAGAAGCGGTTTCTAAAAACAAATTATTTTTTTTATCAAGAATTTCAAAATGAATATCTTTCGAACCTGCGTTTTCATCACAAACTTTATTTAATGTAGCAAGCGTATTTTCATCTAAATCCTCTAGATTAATTTTAATAGTTAATTTCTTAGCATGTTTTCCTATTATATCACTTAATTCTTCAATAGAAATAACATTTATATAAACAAAGCCGTTATCACGAATAACGCCAACCATAATTTTTACTAAAACAAACAAGTTAGGAATCAAATATTTTTGAAGATCCAAATAATTTTTTTTAAGTTTTAAAGAAATAGTACCCGTCTTATCCTCTACATCAAAAAATGCAATTCTTGTTCTGCCATCATTAATATCTTTATGCTCAAAACGGCTGATCATTCCGGCAATATAAATTTCCTTATTAATATATTTTTCCTTATTTTCATTAACTTCAGATATATCCATGGGCTTTACCAAAGCAATTTCATATTTATAATTATCCATGGGATGAGCGGAAATATAGATTCCCACAACTTCTTTTTCCTTTCCAAGTTTATACATGGTACTCCATTCCTCAGTAGTTGGAATTAAAGGTTTCATAACATCAAAACCTCCGTCGCCCAAATCACCAAATAAAGAATTTTGAGCAGAATTTTTATTGTCCTGATAGGCGGTTCCATAGCGTACAAGTTTTTCTATAGTTGAAGAGCCGTTTTCCTCAGCAAAAAACTGGGCACGGTTAGAATTTCCTAATTCATCGAATGCTCCGGCCAGCACTAAATTTTCCAGTACTTTTTTATTTATGTTTTTTAAATCTGCCCTTTCAAAAAATTCAAATAAATTCGTATATTTTCCATTCGTTACTCTTTCTTTAACGATAGCCTCCACAGCATTTTCACCAATACCTTTAATTGCACCCATTCCAAAACGAATAGCTCCCTTTTCATTAACGGTGAATTCATAATCACTTTCATTCACATCAGGTCCCAGCACTTCAAGCCCCATATTTTTACATTCTTCCATAAAAAAAGTAAGAGTAGTCAGGTTATTCAAGTTATTACTTAGCAAGGCAGCCATAAATTCAGCCGGATAATGAGCTTTTAAATAAGCGGTCTGAAAAGCAATAAAGGCATAGCAGGTTGAATGGGATTTGTTGAAAGCATATTGAGCAAAAGCTTTCCAGTCTTCCCATATTTTCTTTAATTTTTCTTCAGGATGTCCTCGCTCAATAGCCCCGTCCAGAAAACGGGCTTCCATTTTATTTAAGACATCGATTTGTTTTTTACCCATAGCCTTACGAAGCACATCGGCATCACCTTTACTAAATCCGGCTAATTTTTGAGACAAGAGCATTACCTGTTCCTGATACACAGTTATACCATAAGTATCTGCCAGATATTCTTCCATATCAGGAAGATCATAGGTTATTTCCTCCTTACCATGCTTACGATTAATAAAGTTGGGAATATATTGGAGGGGGCCCGGCCTATACAAAGCATTCATGGCGATAAGATCCTCAAATTTATCGGGTTGCAAGGCTTTTAAATGCTTTTGCATCCCAGGCGATTCGTATTGGAATATACCGACAGTATTTCCGTTTTTAAAAATTTCATATGTTGTCTCATCATCCAGAGGGAAATCATCCGGATTGAGAGTTTGTCCTGTTCTTTTTCGTATGATTTCTATGGTATCTCCGATAATGGTTAAGGTTCTAAGCCCCAAAAAGTCCATTTTGAGCAGCCCCGCACTTTCTACCACCGAGTTATCGAATTGAGAAACCAATAGAGAGGAATCTTTGGCTACTGATACGGGTATAAGATTGGTTATATCTTCCGGAGTAATAATGACTCCACAGGCATGTACTCCCGTATTTCTTAAGCTTCCTTCCAATTGAAAGGCATTTTGAATTACTTTTCCCTCCAAATCATCTGATTTAAATTTTTGTTTAAGCTGTAATACCGGTTCGGCTTCTTCTTTACCGAAATCTTTTTGCAGATCGGCTTCAGTTCTGTTTTTAAGCTTAGTAAGATTAAGATTGGGAGGAAGATTTTTGGACAATCGATCCGTATCGCTTAATGGAAGTTCCAGCACTCTTCCAGCATCACGTATGGCAGACCTTCCTGCGAGCGTTCCGTAAGTAATTATTTGAGCTACCTGATTTTCACCATATTTATCTACAACCCATTGAATGATACGTTCACGACCTCTATCGTCAAAGTCGATATCAATATCAGGAAGCGATACCCGGTCAGGATTAAGAAACCTTTCAAAAAGTAAATCATATTTTATCGGATCTATATTAGTAATACCGATGCAGTAGGCAACAGCTGAACCTGCTGCAGAACCACGTCCGGGACCGACTGCTACTCCCATTTTACGAGCTTGTGAGGTAAAATCCTGCACGATAAGAAAATACCCGGGATACCCTGTTTTAGCAATAATTTCAAGTTCAAACTGCAATCTCTCTCGAGTTTCTTCAGGAAGGGTATCTCCATATCTTTTTTTAGCACCCACCCAGGTTAAATGAGCAAGGTATGCATTTTCACCGCGTTTTCCTCCATCAATATCATCTTGAGGATCTTTAAATTCATCAGGAATATCGAATTTGGGTAACAGCACTTCACGAGCCAGCTGATAAGGTTCAAATTTTTTTATAAAATCCTCAAAGTTTTCAATGGCTTCCGGAATGTCGGAAAATAACAAAGCCATCTCTTTTTGAGATTTGAAGTTGTATTCATTATTAGGTAATCCATATCGTTTTCCAAAACCTCTTCCTATAGGAGTCGATTGTTTTTCACCGTCTTTAATGCAAAGGAGAATGTCCTGAGTTTCTGCTTCTTCCTTATTAATATAAAAAGTATCGTTTTGGGCAAGAACCTTAACTCCGTACTTTTCCGCAAAGCGTAGTAAAACTTTATTTAAGTGTTCTTCTTCATCCAGGTGATGTCTTAGAAGTTCTACATAAAAATCTTCACCAAACAAATTATGCCAGTAAACAAATGCTTCTTCAGCTTGTTTTTCACCAACATTCAGAATAAGACTTGGTATTTCGGAAGATAAACCTCCTGTGGTAGCTATAAGGTTTTCTTTATATTGTTCAATCAGTTCTTTACCTATTCTCGGATATCCTGCATATAAGCCGACTTTATATCCGAAGGTGGAAAGTTTGGATAGATTTTTAAATCCTGCATGGTTTTTTGCTAGCAATATCTGAGAATATCTTCTATCCGGATTGTCTTTAGTAAATTTATTCTGAAGATAATTTTCTGAAATATAAAGTTCACATCCCACAATAGGAATAATTTCTTTTTTTACAGGTTCGTTAAGCTCACCGGCTTCCACTTTTTTATTATGTTCCTTAATAGAGCTGTTAACTTTTTTTATTTCATTTAGAAAAGCAAAAGCTCCCATTAAGTTACCGAAATCCGTCACTCCTAAAGCAGGCATCTTATACTCCAATGTTTTTTTAATTAAATCGGAATGCTTGCTGGTAGAGGTAAGAATTGAATATACCGAATGATTGTGAAAATGAAAAAAATGGGAAAAATCAATTTCATCAATTGATTTTTTAACTTGTGATTGCTTTTCTTTTAATTTTTGATTAAATTCATTAACCTGCTGTCTAACAATAATATCAAATGCTTTAAACGGAGAAGGATGGTTTTCGATAAAACGATTTAGCTCTTCTTCCGTAAAAAATAATTTTTTGGCAGATACCTGTCGTAGCCGAACCAATTCCCAAAATGCCTGGGCTGTGGCATTTACATCAGCTGCCGCATTATGGGCTTCATCAAAACCATAACCAAATAAACGTTCATAAAGTTCCGAAAGTTTAGGGTATTTAAAGCCTCCTCCAGGTCCTCCGGGAATAGCGCAATAGCTGGTTCCTTCCTGTGCTGTATCAATAAGATTTAATTCAGCTATGTTATTTTCTAATGATTTTCGATAGAATTCAGCTCCAACAATGGGTATATCAAAACTGATGTTTTGTCCGACTAAAATCGGATTTTCTGCCAATACCTGGTTAAATTGATCAAGTACAGTTTTAAGATCATGCCCTTCAGCTAATGCTTTTTCAGTACTTATACCGTGAATTTTTTGTGCATTAAAGGGGATGTCATAACCTTCCGGCTTTATTATAAAGTCATAGTTTTCTACTAAATCCCCATTTTCATCATGTAATTGCCAGGCAATTTGTACCATTCGGGGCCAGTTGTCAGAATCGGAAACAGGAGCATTGGCATTGGCCGGTAAACCTGTGGTTTCAGTGTCAAAAACTAAAAATTTCATATACTACAAAGTTAGTATATTTTAACTATTCTCAAATAATCAATTCATAAGTAATGGTTTAAGTTATTGTAAATGAGTATTTTAATTAAATTAAAAATATATTAAACTTACATTTATAACTAAAACTTATAGCCTGTTCGCATTACTTCTATAAAAGATAAAGTTTTAGGCTTAATTTTTGTTTTATAAAATGTTATTTACATGCTGAAACAGCGTGTAAATCATAGACTCTTTTTACATTAAATTGCCACTTAAGCAAATCAAGCATAAATTTTTAAGAGATAAATAAGATATGGATACTAAAATTTTCACAGGAAATTTTTTTGAAAATTATTTGAGTTTGACCCACTATCAGACGTTATTTGCTATTGCAGCATTGTTAATAAGTTTTTATATTATAAAAAAACTTCAGGATAAAAAAGTAAGCTTTTCATTACGAATGTTTGCCGGTTTAGGTATGGGCATAGTTCTGGGGTTAGGAATTCAGTGTTTAACGGGGTTTCAGAAAGAACCTTTAATATGGATGCAGGAAACAGCAACTTGGTATGGATTATTCGGAAGAATATTTATATCGTTCATACGTATGTTGGTAATACCGCTGGTATTTGTTTCAATTGTTAAAGTAATTATCGATTTTTCTGGTCAGAAGGATCTACCTAAAATAGCATTCAGAGGAATATTCTGGTTGCTTTTTACTACAGGAATAGCTTGTATAGTAGGTATTTTATTAGGAAATATTTTTTCATTAGGCTATACTCATAACACTTTGCCTATTGAGATGAAAGGAAGAGAAATGACAAATCTGGTAGATACCTTTGTAAATTTAGTACCTAGCAATATTGTATCAGCTATGAATACTGAAAATATTATTGGTCTGGTCATATTTTCTGCTTTAATTGGTTTAGGAGCGAATAGAATGGAGAAAAAAAATCCTGAAGCTATCGGTTTATTTAAAAAGTTAATAGAAGGACTTTATAAAATAGTTATGTCAGTAACCATGACTATTATAAAATATATGCCATATGCAGTCATTGCATTGCTTTCAAGGACAATTATATCTAATGGTATTCCTGCAATCATGGAAGTCTCCGGCTTTGTCTTATCTGTTTATATAGCAGCAATTCTTATGCTTTTGATACATGTTTTGTTAGTTTCTTTACATGGTATTTCACCATTGCTGTTTGTAAAAAAATCGGTGGAGGTGTGGTTGATGGGATTTACCAGTAGATCTTCAGTAGGAACTTTACCACTAACAATAGCTACTTTAACAGAACGTATGGGAGTAAGCAGTGGAACGGCTAACCTAATAGGTTCTTTAGGAAGTACGATGGGAATGAATGGGTGTGCAGGTTTCTT
The DNA here is from genome assembly GCF_004014855.1 of Apibacter raozihei. Classification (NCBI taxonomy): domain Bacteria; kingdom Pseudomonadati; phylum Bacteroidota; class Flavobacteriia; order Flavobacteriales; family Weeksellaceae; genus Apibacter; species Apibacter raozihei. Next base: position 3,262,293 of record NZ_CP034930.1, on the reverse strand, counting down.
TCCTGCTTTGATAGCTATCATGGTAGCTCACATGATCGGTATACCTATGGATGCCCAGTTTTACATAATGCTTGTTATTGTAGTTGTTATAGGCTCCATTGGAGTGGCCGGTATTCCGGGAACAGCAACAATAGCAGCTACAATTGTACTTTCCGGTATGGGACTAGGTGAATATTTTCCTTTAATAGGAATGGTATTAGCCATAGATCCTATTATAGACATGCCTCGTACGATGGCTAATGTGTCCGGTTCTTTAACTTCTGCTGTCATAGTTGATAAAGAAACAGGAAATATGAATATGAATATATTTAACGATCCGGATGTCATTTTGAAAGACTAAATAAAAACTCTCTTTTAAAACTTAAAAGAGAGTTTTTAAAAATTTATAATTGATTTAGCAATTCTTTTTTCTTTAAATTAAATTCTTCCTCGGTTATAAGCTCTTCTTCAAAGAGTTCTTTTAATTCTTTTAGTTTAGTTTTAATATCTTCTTTTGATAAAGAATTTTGACTAGAAAAATTGGTCTGAATTTCAGCAGTTGATTTTAGATTCTCAGATTTTGAATCCATGCCGGTAGTACCTAAGATAATTGAAACAATTTCGTTATATCCTTTAATGTTAGCATAATCAATAGGTTTCTGTTCTCTTACATTGGATAGATTTGCGTTTGCACCATGATCAATCAATAGTTTAACTAAATCTTTCTTACCATTTGCAGCAGCATAATGTAATGGAGTATTTTCGGATTCGTCTTGAACATTTACATTTGCTCCGTTTTTAATTAAAAGTTCAGCCATATATAAATGTCCGTTTTTAACTGATATATGTAAAAGACTTTCTCCTCCGCTGGTGTAACTGCTGTTAAGGTGATAGAGGCTTTCAGAAGATATATCTTGAGCAGATTCAATAAAATCCAGATAACTTCCTAATATAATATCTCCCTGGGAAGGTGTTTGATAATTGACATCTAATCCTTTTTGAATAAAAAGCTGTACAATTTGTTTCTGATTATATGCACATGCGTAGTAGATAGGAGAAATACCTTCTGTATTTGTTTGAAAAATATCAGCATCCTTTTCTAAAAAATATTTAGTCAGCATAGCGTTATTAGTCATACAAGCCAGCAATAAAGGGCTAGTTCCGTTAGAATTCGGTGTATCAATAGATAATCCGTTTTCAACTAATTGTTTTATAATAGGTAAATTACCATCCTGCAAGGCTAAATGAAGTAGATTGTTTCCGTTTTTTGTGGTAACATGAATATCAGCCCCCTGTTCAATATAGTAATCCATTAAAGGTTTCTTTTTATAAAGTATTGATAACATCAAAGGCGTTTCTCCAAGATTGTTAACGCTTTCTATATCCATTCCTTTTGCAATAAACAACTCACATAGGGGCTTTTGACCATTTCTGGTAGAAATATGAAGTAGATTATTTCCCTGATAATCTTTAATTTCCATAGCAGCATTATGCTCTAGCAAAAGTTTAATCGTTTGGGTTTGATTTTGTAAAGCCGCAAAAAATAAGGGAGTTTCCCCATTATGGTCTTCATAATTGATATCTGCTCCCCTGTCAATAAGTTTCTTACAAATTTCAACAAAACCGTGATGAGCTGCATAATGCAGACTTGTCCGTCCCTGTTCATCCGTATAGTTTACATCAGAACCTTCTTGTTCAATAAGTAATTCTGCTATTTTGCGATTTCCTTGTTCGCAGGCTATAATAAAAGACATTGACATATACGTAGGTTTTTAATTTAATAATAATTTTACGGTTTTTTCTTTTAAATTATCAGTTACAGCCAAATCCAAGGCTGTTTTATCTTCATTATTACGAATAGAAGCATCAGCTCCTTTTTCTATAAGAAACTTGGCTTTTTTATAAACCTGAACAGCATCTTCAGCCTGAAAATTAATATTATAGCCACAAACCTGATGAAGTAACGTATTTCCATTATCATCGGTTTCATTAATATCTCCGTAAAAGTGATTCATAACAATTTCAAATACAGCAAAAGGTTTTTTTACAGCTTCTTTTAAAGGTGTAGTAGGTTCTCCGTAATACATGCAAGAAATGGAAAGATCAGCTCCCTGTTCCAGTAGTTTTTCAAGGCATTTTAGCTCAGTATTGCTGGAATATTCATCTAATTTTTTAATATAGTTGAATAAAAAAGAGGTTTCGTCTTTGTTTAAATCTTCAAAATCAGGTGTATCATATTCACATAAAAGATCATATAAATCTGGATTCATAAGGTCCATCAAAGCTACATAAAACAGAGAGTTTCCCTGTTTATTTTTATGTTGAGGATCTGCACCATTTTCAAGAAGTGTTTTAACAACTTCAGCATTGTTACTTAAAGCCAACTCTAATGGAGTTACACCGCCTTTATTTTTATGATTAGGATCTAATCCATGATTTAGTAAAAAAGATATATAGTTTTCTGGTAATAAATAATGTAAAAGAGAATTGTCTGAAGCATCATAAATTGAAACGGAGCATCCTTTTTGAATTAATAATTCCAGTGCGTCAATAGGTAAAGGCAACTTTTTAGTAATAGCCCATTTAAATAAAGAGGTTACATTCGTATTTTCATCAATATTTTTGATATGATCACAAAAACGATCTATAAATTGTATAATATCAGGTTCTGTTATCAGAATCAGGTCAGATTCATTTTTTGGAAAAGGTACTGGCTTAGGGAAAGAAAGTCCTTTAAATACAGTTTCAACAAAACTACCCTCTAGTTTATCAATTTCAGATAAGTCCATTTCCTCCAGATTGGCATTGATAATATCAAAAATAATTGAAAAATATTTTCCACGCGCCAGATCATTAACTAAATTCTGTTGATCGAACTTGCCTAATTCTTTGTATTCCTGAGGAGAATTTAAAATTTTGTTTTTAATAACTAAGTAATTTCCTTTCTGATGAGCTTCTTTAAGTGTGAGATCTTTTGTTAAATCTTCTACGGTTTGATTGTAATGGTTTGATATTTTGTTCCAGTTATCAGGAGTTAACCCGTATTTAGTCAAAACTTCATTTTGATTTTCATCATTCAGTTTCATAAATATTTCCTGAAAAGTATTAAAGTCAGGAATTGTTAATTCACTATTCAAATCAGCATTTGCATTTTGAACCGTTTCAGCAAATTTACCCTGTTTGGGGTTAGATAAATATCCGGCATATTGAATTGTTTTAGTAGGATCCTGTGTAATAATTGCACTAAGGTTTTGTGTCCATTCCGAATTAATATTTTCCCATGATTCAGAAGAAATTCCTAAAACAGTAAATACCTCTTCTTTAGACATTCCTGCTGAAATATTTCCACATGCACATGCCCAGTTTTCAAATGAGACACCATTAATTTCTTTCATAGTTATCGTTTAAATTAAATATAGGTTTTTAAGGATTATAAAATTTAGAAAATACTTAAATTTAATTCTTTGCTAAGTTTCTCCATGATGTAAACTCCAGGTGCAGAATTTCCTTGTTCATCTAAAGAAGGATTAAATGTACCAATTCCGTATTTTCCTGGAACTACAGCCATAATTCCTCCTCCAACACCGGATTTGGAAGGTAAACCAACTTTTCGGGAGTACTCTCCGCTGTAATCATACATTCCGCCGTTTAGCATAACAGAATTAATTAACTTGCTCATATCAGGGTTATAATAAGTTTTGTCCCCGTCAAAACGTGTACAGTTATGAGCAAAAAAATATCCAATTTTAGCTAAATCTTCTGCATCAACTTCAATAGAGCACTGTCTGAAGTAATTATTTAGACTTTCTTCATCTACAGCATCGAAAAGACCATAGTTTTTTAATAAATAAAACATTCCTCGGTTTCTGTTTCCGGTTTCTTTTTCAGAAAGATACACAGCCTGATTAATATTGATAGATTCATTTTTAGTTATATATCTTACCATTTTTAAGATTTTTTGGTAGGCTTCATCTCCTGTACCGCTAATTGATGATGTGGTAACTATTGCACCTGCATTCATCATAGGATTCAATGGCTTTTTTTTAGACTGAAGCTCAGAAAAGGAGTTGAAAGCAGCATCTGTTCCGTAATATCCCATTCTTTCAAAGATATACGATTCTCCTCTCTCTTTAGTAGCTATCATTAAAGCTACCACTTTGGAAATACTTTGCATGGTGAATTTACTTTTAGTATCACCTTTTGTATATAATTTTCCTGATTGATCCATAAAAGCAACACCTACTAGGTTTTTATTGGCTTTACTTAATTCCGGAATATAATCAGCAACCTGACCCTGAGGGATGAAAGCCTTGCTTTCTTGCCATACATTGGTCAATAGCAAATCTAGATTTTGTAAGGTTTTGCTGTTTTCATGGAAATGCTCTTTATGATTTTGTGAAGCACAAAAATTTGATAAAGAGATAGTAAACGCAATAAAATAAAATAATTTCCTCATAATTTTTATAATCTTTATTTAGGGCGATAAATTAATAAAAATATTTTAATCATACTATATAAAGTATGTTAAAACTGATAAAAAAATATAGGTTTACAATCAATATTGAAAAGAAACTAAAAAGAGAATGTGGTGAAACCATAGTTTCAGTATAAAAATAACTTATTTAAAGTTGCTATAATAGATACTGAAAGAATAATTTATTTACATTATAACAATAAAGTATTTATGTAATTGAATGTATAAATGTTATAGAGGTCATATGTTATAAAAAAAAGATCGAATATGAAAAATTGAAACAAAATATTATAGTAAGGCTTGATTTTTGTTTACAATTAATAAACAGAAAAACTTTAAAGAATATAAATAGTTATGGAAAACATAGTAGAAAGACTTCAGAAAGAAGCAGGATTAACAGAAGAACAAGCTTTAAAATCATTATCTATTGTAAAAGATTTTATGGATAAAGAAGGACTGGAAGTAGATTGGGAAAAATTTTTTAAAGGAAAATATAGCAGTTTTAAAGAGTCTATATCTTCGTTTTTTAGCAAAATATCTGATAAAGCCAGTGACTTTGGAGACAAGGTAGGCGATAAAGTTGAAGATATGACTACAGATGCTAAAAGAAAGATGCGCGATATTTCAAAAGGTAAAGAAGAATAACCTTTTAAATATATACATTTATTGAATTTTGAGGATGAATCTTACTATTAAGGTTCATCTTTTTTATATTAGGTAGGTCTTTTCCTATTTTACTACAAGCAATCAAATACAGATTAATAATAAATTTTTCTGTAAATTTTTAAATGATCTTTAATAAAATTCAAACATTTAATTTTTAATATAAATCAGGTGTAAATAAATACTAAAATATGTATTTTTGTCTAGGTTTTATTAAAAGGAGAAAAAATGTTAGTATTAAAATTTGGCGGTACAAGCGTAGGAAGTGCCGAACGTATAAAAAATCTGGCGGAGTTAACAAAAAGTCAGGATTCTAAAATAGTAGTACTTTCAGCAATGAGTGGAACAACTAACGCATTAGTTGAAATTTCAGCTTCGTTGTATGAAAAAAATACACAAAAAGCAAAAGAGTTAATAAAAGCTCTGGAAGACAAATATAAGAAAGAAATAAATGACTTATATAAAAATGAAACAATTTTAAAGAAGGGTCATGAAATGATTAATGAGTATTTTAATTACCTTCTTTCATTTACAGATCTTCCTCTTTTTACGTCAAAAGAAGAAAAAATTATTTTAGCTCAGGGCGAATTATTAAGTACAACCATGTTTCATTATTATTTAAGTGAGATAGGAGAAAAGTCTATTCTTCTGCCTGCGCTTGAATTTATGCGAATTAATAAAGACGGTGAGCCTGATATGGTGTATATAGAAGAGCAAATCAAGGAAGAACTAAACAAATATCCGGATATTGATTTTTTTATAACTCAAGGCTATATATGTAGAAATTCTCAGGGGGATATAGATAATTTGCAAAGAGGAGGAAGTGACTATACTGCTTGTATAATCGGGGCTGTAATAGATGCTAAAGAAATTCAGATCTGGACAGATATAGATGGTATGCATAATAATGATCCTCGTTTTGTAGACAAAACGCATCCTGTAGATGAACTAAGTTTTGATGAAGCAGCAGAACTTGCTTATTTCGGAGCTAAAATTTTACATCCTACCTGCATTCTTCCTGCTCAAAAAAGGGGAATACCCGTAGCATTAAAAAATACCATGCAGCCTGAGGCAAAAGGAACGTTGATAGGAGATATTGATACGCCGGAAGGAATTCGTGCAGTTGCTGCTAAAGATGGAATATATGCAATTACCATAAGAAGTGGAAGAATGTTGCTAGCTTATGGTTTTCTTAAAACAATATTTGAAATATTCGATAAATATAAAACTTCAATAGATATGATAACTACTTCTGAGGTAGCAGTATCGTTAACCATTGACAATCCGGCAAATCTGGACAATATAATGGCGGAGCTTACTGAAGTGGCTAACGTTGAAGTAGAAAAAGATCAGACTATTATTGCTATTGTCGGTAATATAGCTAAAAACGAATCCGGATATGGGGTAAAAATCTTGGATGCTTTTAAGGAGATTCCTTTACATATGATATCTTATGGAGGAAGTGAACATAATATATCAGTTGTAATTGATAGTAAATATAAAAAAGATGCATTACAAGCGCTTAATCAGAAATTATTTGGTTATTAAGTTGTAATTGTTTCAATAAAATACAAGGGATGCATTTTGTGTCCCTTTTTTTATACACATTAATCAGATTCTTCATTTTAATAAAATATTAAATTTATTCACTTATAAATTCTTTCCACTGTATAATGATTGAAAGAGTGAATAGTGTTAGAAAGGGATACTATAATGAATAAAAAATTAAATATTTTATGACTAAAATAATATATGATAGTTCTTGTGGGGATTGTAATTATTAATAAATAAACTATATAAATTAAAATATGAGGAAGAAACTGTGTTTTGTTAATCTTAATTAATAATTTTATAATTATTTCATAGTCTTAAAAAAACTGAATTTTATGATAAAAATCATATAAAACAGCATTAATACTAGTAAAAGCTATGATTTTTTAATTAAAATATCAAAATTAAAAAACAATATTTTTGATTAATTGCTAAAGGATTTCATGAATCGGATGTTTTATTCAAATTATTTTATATTTTTAGTAGTAATAAGAGAAAACCAAAAATGTATAAAATAAACTAAAACATGGAGACACAAGAAATGATTACAATTTCAGATTATTGGATGAAAGAAGCAGGTAAAATATCGTGGTTTACCTCCCCACAGAAATTTTACTCATATAAAGAAGGTAAATCAAATTGGTTTGAAGATGGTATTACAAATTTATCTTATCTCTGCATAGATAAGCATATCGAAGACGGATATGGAGAAAACACCGCTTTTATTTTCGACTCACCCGTTACGCAGACAAGAAGAGAATATACATACAGTCAAATCAAACAAAAAGTAGAAAAGTTAGCCGGAGGACTGAAACAATTAGGATTAAAAAAAGGGGATATAGTTTTATTATATATGCCTATGATTCCTCAGACGGTATTTTCAATCTTAGCATGCGCAAGGCTTGGAATCACTTTTTCAGTTGTTTACAGTGGTTATTCGGCAAGTGAACTGGCATTAAGGATTAATGATTGCAAGCCTAAACTAATTATTACAGCTACATCAAGTATTGACGTAGATAGGATAATATCTTACAAACCTATCATAGACAAAGCATTATCTAAATCAGACCACACTCCTCAAAATATATTGTTATATAATAGGAAATTAGGTTTTTTACATTCCAACAGTTCATTAGATATAGATTTTGATGAGTTATTAGAAAATTCGCAACCTGAAAGCTATGTAGAAATTCAGGCTGACTCGCCTGCTTATATTTTATATACATCCGGAGTAAAAGGAAAGGCCAGGGGGGCTGTTTATAATACCGGTGATTATGCTGTTTCCTTAAAAGATTTAATGGTGAATATTATTAAATGTAATCCAGACGAAGTTTTCTTTACCGCTTACGATAGAGGAGGCGGAATCAGCCATAGCTTTATGATTTTAGCCCCTATGATCAATAGAAATCCATCGATAATATATGAAGGAAGTTCAACAAGAACACCCGATCCGGGATCATACTGGAAACTAATACAGGAAAATAAAGTTAGCGTTTTATTAACGCCTCAAATTAATCTCAGAAAGATCATTGATGCAGATCCTAAGGGATTATTTATTGAAAAATACTCTTTACAGTCATTAAATCGCATTGTCCTTTCGGGTGATGATTCCGGAAAAGATGTTATTGATTGGATTCAAAGGAAAATTAATGTCGATCTGACTAGTCTTTGGTGGACAACTGAGGCAGCATGGCCGCTACTAGGTAAGGAAATAAAAAAAGGGACGAAAGATCAATATCCGGACTCAATAGGAAAATCTGTCAGAAGCTTTGATATGAAGGTAGTAAGTGGAGAAGGTCAGGAAGAAGATTCCGGTAAAATAGGTATAATCGCAGCTACCAAACCTTTGCCGCCCGGTTCTTATAGTTTTATCATGAATAATAAACCGGAAGATTTATTTGTTTCAGAAAAACTAGCTGATTATTATAATTCAGGTGCAGGAGGATACTGTGATGAAGAAGGTAATTTTTATACTACGGGAAATCTGGGGGATGTCATCAATGTTGCCGGACAAAGGTTATCTGTACTGGAAATCGAGAATATTATCAATGCTCATCCAAAAATTTCTGAAGTAGCAGTTATAGGAGTGAAAGATGCTATAAAAGGACAGGCTGTAGTAGCTGTACCTGTAATTAAAGCATTTGAACAAGCAGATCCGTTTCGTTTGACAGAGGAACTAAGAAGAATGGTTGTTGAAAAAATGGGAATTATTTCTGATTTAAAACAAGTGGTGTATGTTAAACGTTTACCTAAAACTAAATCAGGAAGCATTCTTCGTGATATAATCAGAAAGATAGCAGATGGAGAAGAATTTGTGATCCCAGAAGTTACTAAAAATCCTTCGGTTATCAATGAAATACAACAAGATTTTCAGCTGGAAAATGTTTCAAAATTTGCTTTAAAAGAGAAAACAATAGATGATTTGGTTGTTAAAAACCGAATAGACTACGAGCGAATTTACGATATAAGTTTAGATCAGCCCGAACAATTTTGGGCAGAAATAGCTCAGACATTCAGGTGGAAAAAAAGTTGGGATTCTGTTTTGGAATATAATTTTGAAAATGCAGATTTTAAATGGTTTAAAGGAGGAAAATTAAATATTACGGAAAATTGTCTGGACAGGCATCTTGAAAAAAATGGTGATAAAATAGCTGTCATATGGGAACCTAATGGACCAACGGAACCAAACAGAATTTTGACCTATAAACAATTACACGAAGAAGTTTGTAAATTTGCTAATGTCCTTAAAAGTAAAGGAGTTAGCAAAGGGGATAGAATTTGTATTTATTTACCTATGGTTCCCGAATTAGAAATAAGCCTCTTAGCCTGTGCTCGTATCGGCGCTATTCATTCAGTTGTTTTTGCTGGGTTTTCATCCTCAGCTTTAGCTGCCAGAATTAACGATTCGCAATGCAAACTACTCATAACCTGTGATGGAAATTACAGAGGAAATAAATACGTAGATTTAAAAGGAATCGCAAATGAAGCCTTAGAAAACACTTCCTCAATTGAAAGTGTAATAGTTCTGAACAGATCAAATAAACCGGTAATGATGGCACCTAATCGGGATCTTTGGTGGCATGACTTAATCAAAGATGCCAGCCCGGAATGTCCTGCAGAGGAGATGGATGCAGAAGATCCTTTATTTATTCTATATACATCAGGCTCTACAGGAAAGCCTAAAGGAATGGTACATACCTGCGGAGGATATATGGTTTATACAACCTATTCTTTTAAAAATGTATTTCAGATAGGCGATCCGGAAGATGTATATTTTTGTACCGCTGATATTGGATGGATTACCGGACATTCGTTTATCGTATATGCTCCTTTATGCTCAGGAGTAACTTCAATAATGTTTGAAGGCACACCTTCATATCCTGATTTTGGAAGGTTTTGGAACATAGTGGATAAATATAAAGTAACTCATTTTTATACAGCACCAACAGCAATACGATCATTAGAAGCTCAGCCTCTTCACTTTGTAGAAGATTATGATTTAAGCTCATTAAAAGTTTTAGGCTCAGTAGGAGAGCCGATCAACGAAGAAGCTTGGAATTGGTATAATGACAAAGTAGGCAAAGGAAACTGTCCAATAGCCGATACCTGGTGGCAGACGGAAACCGGAGGAATAATGATAGCGCCTCTGGCGGGTATAACCACCACAAAACCAACATTTGCTACGCAGCCGTTACCAGGAATTCAGCCGTGCTTACTGGACATTGAAGGCAAGGAACTGAAATCAATCAGCGGAGAAGGTAATCTATGTATTAAGTTTCCTTGGCCCGGAATGGCTCGAACTATCTATGGAGATCACCAAAGATATGCAGATACTTATTTTTCTGCTTACCAAGGAAAATATTTTACAGGTGATGGAGCTCTTAGAGATACTAATGGAAATTATAGAATTACAGGTCGTGTAGATGATGTGATAATTGTATCCGGCCATAACTTGGGAACAGCACCTATTGAAAATGTTATCAATGAGCATTATTTAATAACAGAGTCCGCAGTGGTTGGATTTCCTCATGATATCAAAGGAAATGCACTATATGCATTCGTAATAACATTCGAAAAACCCGAAAACGAAGAAGATGTCAGAAAAGAAATACAGGCAAGAATATCAAGAACTATTGGTCCGATAGCTAAATTGGATAAAATACAATTTGTTCCGGGTTTACCAAGAACGCGTTCGGGAAAAATTATGCGGAGAATATTAAGGAAAATAGCATCCAATGAACTTGATGCCCTAGGAGATACTTCAACCTTACTAAATCCTGAAGTCGTAGATCAGATTATAGAAAAACGTATATAATCAATATCAACTTATTTTAAAAAAAGCTGTTCATACGTATGAACAGCTTTTTTATTTTGGGAATTATAAAATAATTGTATTTATTTTGTTGCTATTTTTTATGAAATTTATGAATAAATTTAAATAAGGGAATAAATGAACTTCAAAAATTTAAATGCTAAGATGAAATGTTTTGAAACTCTTGCAGATCGTTCGGTAATTCCTCAAATGTATATTATAGCTCGTTTAGATGGAAGAGGTTTTACCAAATTAACCAAAGAAAAATATTCATTTGAAACGCCGTTTGATGAAAAATTTTCCGAAATGATGGTAGAGACAGTCAAACATGTACTTAAGAGTGGAATTAAAATTTTATACGGATACACACAAAGTGACGAAATTTCCTTGTTGTTTGATATCAATGAAAATTCTTTTTCAAGAAAAAGAAGTAAATATATTTCCATTTTAGCGGGAGAGGTAAGTGCTGCATTTTCAATGTTGATAGGAGAAGCAGTAGTGTTTGATTGTCGATTATCTGAGTTACCTAATAAAGAACTTGTCTACGACTATTTTCAGTGGAGAATGGACGATGCGTATAAAAATTCATTAAATGGACATGTATATTGGAATTTAAGAAAACAGGGATATTCCAAAAATGAAGTGACTGAAAAAATGTTAAATATGAATGTAGCGAAGAAAAATGAACTATTGTTTAGCAACGGTTTAAATTTTAATGATTTGCCCAAATGGCAAAAAAGAGGAATAGGTGTCTATTGGGAGGAAATAAAAAAAGAAGGAATAAATGAAATTAACAATCAAAAAATGATAGGTAAGAAGAAAAATCTGATCGTAAATAAAGAATTACCATTAAAGGAAGAATATAAATTGTTTATTAGAAAAATAAGTTCTTGATATTAAAATTAATGCAATTATGAAAGAGAATTCTCATTATGTTTTAGTTTAGATAAATATTTGTGTGACTGTATTTAGCTTAAGTTTACCTATAATAGTGTTTATATGAGTCCTAGCTGAAAAAAAACGGAGTTACGATTTTTTATTGATATAAATTATTGAAAATTAATTATATAAATTTAAATTATTGCTTTTCGTAGCCTTTTAGATACTTAACAAAAACCTTATCAACCAATTACTTTAATGAATCAGCAATCTTTATCAATTGTGGAGGACGATACTCATGAGCAAAACTATAAACTTTATGGTCTTCAGAATTGTATACTATTTTATCTCCGTCACCATAAAGCCAAAACTCTCCTAATATGAGAAGATTTAACTGCTCTTTGTTGAGAGGCGCAAGTTCATCAAAATGGATCGAAATGCCCTCAAATTGAAATTTTGAAATTGTTGAAAAAAATTCGATAATGTCTTCAGAAAAAATAATTGCCAGTGAATTTTCCTTTTCTTTAATTTCGTTATAACTTTTGCCTTTACTTATAAACAAATCTTGATGATAATTTTGGGTTATCAGCTTAAATAAAATTGGATAAACAGATTGCAAATATTGAAATCTCTCTTTAGTTGTTTTTTTTAAGTTTCTGGTTTTCTTTTGTTTAGATGTGACAAAATTTTCAAATTCTTTTTCCCAATCTTTTTATAATTATCAGATAAATCAATAGTAATTTTTATAGATTTTAGCCATTCATAAGCAGTAATTTGTGATAAGTAAGTGTTTCTTATCTCACTAAAACTATCTTTTGGTTTCATTTTTAAAAAACGTAATCTTCCGCATATACCTTCAATTGAGTCTTTATATTTTTCAAACCATTGTAACCAATCTATTGGAGATAGCTCACCTTTTACAAGCTGAACTAATTTTTCTATAACCTGTCCTTTTGTCATTTATTTAAACCCTTAATTTATCGTTTAAATTATAAATCTACATAATAAGACTATAGATAAAATTTTAATATACGGAATAAGTTTTTAATAAATAAAATAAATATCTATAAAAAACAGTAAAAAAAGAAAAAATGAAAGTTTGAGAATTTACAAATCAAAGAATTAAAGTAAAAAAAACAATGAATAAATAATAATTAAGATTTTATTAAGATGATAAGCAATTGACTACATTAATATGAATATTAATGTATTACATAGAGCTAAAATTATAAAGTAAATAAATAAAAAATAAAACTTAAAACTATATATTGATAAAAAATTTCTAATTTCGCGAAAAATTTCTGAGTATGAATCTGGTAATTGTGGAGTCGCCGGCTAAGGCAAAAACAATAAAAAAATTTTTGGGGAATGATTTTGAAGTGGAATCAAGTTATGGTCATATAACAGATTTAGCTAAAAAAGATATGGGGATTGATATGAAAACGTTAGAACCCATATATCAGGTCTCTCCGGATAAAAAGGAAATTGTAAAAAAGTTAAAATCATTAGCAAAAAAAGCCGATACAGTTTGGTTAGCCTCCGATGAAGACCGTGAAGGAGAAGCAATTTCCTGGCATTTATATAATGAATTAAACTTAAGTCCTGAGAAAACAAAAAGAATTGTTTTCCATGAAATTACAAAAAATGCAATTCAGAAAGCGATACAAAATCCAAGAGATATAGATGTTAACCTGGTAAATGCTCAGCAGGCTCGTCGTGTACTCGACAGAATAGTAGGTTTTGAAATGTCGCCAATCTTATGGTCAAAAGTAAAAGCAGGGCTATCTGCAGGTAGAGTTCAGTCGGTTGCAGTAAGGCTTATATGCGAGAGAGAAAAACAAATTTTAGATTTCGTTCCTGTGGCTTCTTATAAAATTGAGGCTAACTTTTACAATAAAACTCAGAATATTTTAAAAAGTAAATTAAATGTTGATTTTGAAAAATATGAAGAAGCCTTAGGTTTTATACAAAAAGTAAAAGACAAAACGTTTTCAGTTTCCAATGTTGAAACTAGACCAGGAAAAAGAACACCTTCAGCACCTTTTACAACTTCCACATTGCAACAGGAAGCTTCAAGGTTAGGTTTTTCTGTAAGCAGGACCATGAGAATCGCTCAACAATTATATGAATCCGGGCATATTACCTATATGAGAACAGATAGTGTGAATTTATCTGAAGAAGCACTTAATGCAGCAGTTCATGTAGTTACAGAAGAGTTTGGAAAAGAATATCTACAAACACGACAATACACAACCAAAAATAAATCAGCTCAGGAAGCTCACGAAGCAATTCGTCCAACCAATCTGGCTGTCAAAGAAGCAGGTGGAGACGATGCACAAAAAAAATTGTATCATCTGATTTGGAGAAGGACATTAGCATCTCAAATGTCAGATGCAAAACTGGAAAGAACCATTATTGATATTACTACACCTGATGTTAAAGAAAAATTTACATCTAGGGGAGAAGTAATTGTTTTTGATGGATTTTTAAAACTTTATCAGATACAGAATGACGAAGATAGCGAAGACGAGGACAGTGGATTACTACCTAAAGTAGAAAATGGGGAAATACTTCAGTTAGATAGAATGACCGGAGAAGAAAAATTCAGCAGGCCAGCTGCAAGATACAATGAAGCATCTTTAGTTAGAAAATTAGAAGAGTTAGGAATAGGCCGTCCATCAACATACGCGCCAACCATCTCAACCATACAAAAAAGACAATATGTTGAAGTTGGTGATTTGGAACCCAAGCAAAGAGAGGTTAGAAAAATTATTCTTAACAATCAAAAAATTACAGAAAGCGTAGAAGTTGAAAACTATGGAGCAGACAGAAGAAAGTTGCTTCCTACGGATATAGGCTTGGTTGTAAACGGCTTTTTAACAGATCATTTTCCTAATATATTAGATTATGGATTTACAGCTAAAGTCGAAGAAGATTTTGATAGTATTGCAGGTGGAAATGAAAATTGGAAAGAAATGCTGGGAGATTTTTATAAAGATTTTCATCCCCATGTAGAAGAAGTTAAAGAAACAGCCGATCGTGCTACAGGAGAAAGATTATTAGGGACAGATCCTGAAAGCGGTAAAAATATATATGCCAGAATTGGTAGATTTGGACCTATGGTCCAGATAGGTGAATCTGAAGATGAAGAAAAGCCTAAATTTGCCGGATTAATGAAAGGACAGCAAATTAGTACCATAACGCTCGAAGAAGCATTAAAACTATTTGAGTTACCTAGGTATTTAGGTGATTATGAAGAAAAAAAAGTAGAAGTAAATACAGGAAGATTCGGGCCTTATGTTAAACACGATGGTAAATTTGTTTCCTTAAAACCCAAAGAAGGAGATGAAATTTCTACTATAACTTTAGAAAGAGCTGTTGATTTAATTGAAGCGAAAAGAGAATCAGATCGAAACAAGTTTATAAAATCTTTCGAAACAGAAGAGCCTGTGATAGAAATATTAAATGGTCGTTGGGGACCTTATATTAAACAAGGTAAAGAAAACTTTAAGATTCCTAAAGATACAGAAGCAGCTCAATTGTCATTAGAGCAGGTTTTAAAAATTATTGCAGAATCTGGAAGTAAGCCAAAAACTAAGGCGAAAACTAAAGCACCTGCAAAAGCGAAAGCACAAACAAAAACTAAAGCAAAGAAAAAGTAGTGGGAGCCTTGCAGGATTTTTTACATCCCGTTGATGAATCAATATTGTATTCTCATCCTGATTCCGTTGGAGCCAGAATAAAATTTTATTGGCAGAATGAAATAAAGGCAAATAGTGTAGTTCTTATCGGCTGCTCAGATTTAAGAGGGGCAGGTCACGCGAAAGAGTTTTCAAACATTCGCTTGATTCGGGAAGAGTTCTATAGATTAGTTTGGAACGATTGGGATTTTGATTTATATGATTTAGGAGATATCATACCGGGGAATGAAGTTGAAAACACATATTTTGCTTTACAAAAAGTATTGGAAGAGTTACTAAAAATGGGGGTATTTCCTATTGTTTTGGGAGGAAGTATGAGCCTAAATTATTCTGTGTACAGAGCATTATCAGTAAGAGATACGCCACTTAACTATACAGCAGTGGATACTCGCATAGATATGGGAAACATGAAGGAGCAATTATCTGATAAAAATTATCTTTCAAGAATGATAATAGACGAGCCTAACTTACTTTTCAATTTTACAAACGTAGGATATCAAAGTTATTTTGTCCCCAATTCAACATTAAAAGCTTTTAACAGTCTGGATTTCGAGGGAGTTAGATTAGGTCAAATTACAGAAAACCCGAAAAATTCAGAGCCTGTATTCAGAAGTTCTGACTTTGTTGGTATTAATTTAAATTCTATCGAATCATACGACGGAACCTTATCAACAGAAAGTACAGCTAATGGATTCACAAACAGAGAAATTTGTGCATTAACCCGCTACATTGGATTATCCAAACAAGTAAAAATTGCAGGTATTTATAATTTTTTAGGATACTCGCACAATAAAATGAATGAAAAGTTAGTTTCTCAACTGTTATGGTATCTCATAGAAGGAAGAAACCAACAACCCTATTATGAAAATGAAGAATATATAAAATACATAGTTTTACATGAAGACAAAGAATTGATTTTTCTAAAAGATAAATATGTGGAAAAATGGTGGTTAACAGTAAGTTTAGATGCAGATGATGTTCCCGTATTTTTAGTTCCTTGTACAAAAAAAGATTATGAAGATGCATTGAACGGTAATATACCTGAAAAATATTGGAAAACATTTAAACGCTTTTTATAAAAAAGTTAATAAAAACATAATATTATAGGTAATATCTACGTTTATAAAAAACAAAATTTTTAAGTAAACTAAAAAAATAGTAGTTTTACACTTTTTTAAAAGAAACACTTTGGTTATAATGAGAAAAGTATTATTACTCTTATTGACAGCAACAACGATAATTTCTTGTAATTCGTCAAAGAAAGGAAAAGCAGGGAAACCAGGCGTTCAGGGAGAAATTGTAGTCACGCAAAAGAGCCAGCAATGGAACAATAAAAGGCCGTATGGTATGGTTCCTATTCCTGGTGGAGCATTTGTTTTGGGACAATCCGATATGGACTTTACTGGAACAGACACAAAAGCACCTTTAACTACGGTTACTGTTTCATCTTTTTACATGGATGACACAGAAGTTACCAATTCCGAATACAGAATATTTGTGAATTATGTTAGAGATTCAATCGTTCGTTCCTTATTGGCTCAAAGAGCTGGAGATGAAGGAGCTGATGATGGTATCGGCCGTTATGCATATTTAAACCAGAAATCTGACGATGAACAGTCTGCATATCAGCAAATGTTATCAGAAAGAGGAGGAAGAGAAGGTTACGATGAATCCAAAAAATTAGATTGGTCTGTACCTCTTGAATGGAATACTTCAAGATATCCTGATGTTTCCTATGCAGAAGTTATGGAGTCTCTATACTATCCGCCTGAAGAAAGATTCAATAACGAAAGAGTTCTGGATCCAAGAAAATTAGTTTATCAATTTACATGGATAGATCAGTTGGAAGCAGTTAAGAAAAAAGGAAGAGGTGAAGATTTTATCAGAAGAGAAGCAACTCCTATTTATCCTGATACTACAGTGTGGTTAAGAGATTTTAACTACTCTTTTAATGAGCCTCTTTTCGAACAATACTTCTGGCATAAAGCTTATTCTAAATATCCGGTTGTTGGAGTGACTTGGGATCAGGCAAGAGCGTTTTGTGCTTACAGTACCAAATCTAAAAACGACTTTAACCAAAGTAGAAAAAAGAAATTAGAAAAAGTTTTCCCTTATCGTTTACCTTCAGAAGTTGAGTGGGAATATGCAGCAAGAGGAGGTTTGGAAAATGCTCCTTATCCATGGGGAGGACCTTATCTTATTGATGACAGAGGGTGTTACTTAGCAAACTTTAAACCTAAGCGGGGAGATTATATGGAAAGTGAAAAAGGATATTTGTATACAGCTCCGGTTAAATCATTTCATAAAAACGGATTTGGTTTATATGACATGGCAGGAAACGTATCCGAATGGACAGTTTCAGCATATAATAATAGTTCTTACGTAATCTCATCAACCTTAAATCCTTATTTAGGAAATAGAATTGAAGATCCTAGAAAAGTTATTAAAGGAGGATCCTGGAAAGATATAGGATATATGCTTATGGTAAGCGAAAGAGATTGGGAACACAAAGATTCAGCAAGAAGTTATATCGGTTTCCGAAGAGTTCAGACTATTCCCGAAGGAGCTAAAGGTAAATTTCCTAAATCAGCAAAATATCAAACTAAATAATATACTTTAAATTTCATACGACAATCATAGATTATTTCAAAAATTAAAAAAATGGCAGCAAAATCAAATTCAAAAGATAGAATCCTTAATATGGTTTATTCCTTAGGAGCAGCAGTAGTTATCTTAGGAGCATTGTTTAAAATTAATCACTTAAATTTATTAGGAATAGACGGAAGTATTATCTTAGGTGCAGGTCTTATCGTAGAAGCATTTATATTTGTAGTATTTGCTTTTGATACACCTGCAGGTGAATATGACTGGGAAAAAGTATATCCTGAATTAGCTGATGGAAAAGCAGTAGAAAGAAAGCAAAGAGTTGTGGAAACACCACAAGCGATAAAAGAAGCAGAAGTTTCTTTATCTTCAAAGCTTGATCAAATGCTATCTCAGGCTAAGTTAGATGTAAATATGTTGGATAAATTAAGAGGAGGAATTGAGAATTTTGGTTCCGCAGTAGAAGGTATTAATAAAACAGTAGAGGCTAATATTGCTACAGAAAAATACAAAGAGCAGTTATTTATAGCATCATCTCATATGGAAAACTTAAATGCTTTATATCAGTTACAGTTAGACAATGGGAAAAAATATACTGAAGCAAATCAAAAGTATATTGATGATTTATCTAAGGCAGGTCAAAACTCAGAAGCTTTCCAACAACAATTAGCTGAATTGACAACTAATCTAAATAATTTAAATAAAGTATATGGTGGTATGCTCAATGCCATGAAATCTTAATAATTTTTAATAATTTATAATTAAAAAGTTAAATAAGTAAATGGCAGCAGGAAAACAGACACCACGTCAAAAGATGATAAACCTAATGTATTTAGTGTTTATCGCTATGTTGGCTATGAATGTAGATAGGGAAGTTTTAAGATCCTTTGAAGGGGTTAACGAATCTTTGCAATTATCTACTAATCTAGCTAGTAAAAATAACCAGACTTTTTACGATCAAATCGAAAAGAAAAAACAAGACGGTAATGCAGGATATGTAGAAATATCAGCAAAAGCTCAGGAGATAAAAAGACAAGCGGACGAAGCTTTTTCAGCAATTGAAAAAGTAAAATCACAACTAAAAACAGATGCGGGTTATACAACTCCGCAACCTGATGTTGAAACCGATTATAAATCATTACAAAATACTGACGTAGTAAATAAAGTGTTTTTTATTTCAGACAATAAACCAACACCAGAAGTAGCTACTATGATCAGTAAAGTCCAAGGTTTTACAAAATTTATTCTTCAGGGAGCTTCTTCCGGAGCTAAAGACAGAATCAACCAGTTATTTGATTTTTCAGGAAAAGGAAAGAAATCATGGCTAGTAGAGCAATTCTATGATCAACCGATGATTTCTGCATTGACTAATCTTACTCGTTTAGAAGCAAATATTAGAACAGAAGAAGGAAATATTGTCAGAGACTTATTATCTAATAAGTTGCAGGATGAAATTGAATTAAAAGCCTTTGTTCCTATAGTTGCGTCTCCTAAATATGTTAAATCTGGAGAAAGATTTGATGTAGTAGTAGGATTTGGTGCGTACGATACATCCTTGAAAGGATCTATAACTTTAAATGGACAAAATGTAGCACTAAACGGTGGAAAAGCTGTAGTAGGAATGACAGCGGGTGGAGCAGGAGTACATACATTATCCGGGTCTATTACTTATATAACTCCTGATGGAAAAAGCAAAATTGAAAACTTCAATGAGAAATATGAAGTAGTAGCTGAAACCATGAAAACAACGGATGGAAGTGCCGTAGTAATGGCTGATAAAATGAATGTTGTTTACCGTGGGGTTGATAACCCGTTAAGTGCAGCAGTGAATGGTATAGAACCTTCTTCTCTGTCATTACAAGCATCTTCAGGAAGTCTTTCAAGAGCTGGAAGCGGTTGGTCATACAGACCAGGAGCAGGTACGTCAGTTACCTTTACAGTTTCAGGGAAAACTTCAAGTGGAAAAGCTATAAGTAAACAATATAACTATAGAATCAAGAATGTGCCAAAAGCACAAGGTGAAGTACGTGGCTCAAATGTTGTTAATGTTAGTGCCGGAGCGTTAGCTGCACAAACAATTTCTGCAAATATTCCAGACTTCGAATTTCCGGTATCTATATCCGTTACAGGATTTAGCGTAAAAGTTTCAGGACAGCCTACTGTTACTGTTTCGGGAAATAAATTGTCTGCTGCAGGAGGTGTTTTATCTAAAGCAAGATCTGGAGATCAGGTATTGATATTTAATATTAAAGCAACAGTATCAGGAGTATCACAATCTTCAGTTTCACCAGTTGTAATTAACGTATTATAAAATTTGAATATTACTTTGTAAAACATGAAATATCTAATAATTTGTATAACAGCCTTAATTAGCACAGGTTCATTTGCTCAAAATATTTTGAACGCAAAATCACCTGAAGAATTAAGAGAAATGAGAACGGAAAGGTACGATATAGTGAACGGTTCTGATACTATATCAACCCAACCAACTGTATTGCCTTATGGATACATTGAAGATAAGGATATTCTGTGGTCGAAAGTAGTATGGGAAATAATTGATTTAAATGAAAAGTTAAATCAACCTTATTATTATTCGCATGATGATGTGACAGCCACTTATGTATCTCTATACGATGCATTATTCAATGGAATAAATTCCGGACAGATTACAGAAGTGTACGATGATGACAATTTTACAATGAAAGTTGCCCCGGAAAATCTAAAAAACAAAATTCAGGCAGTAAAAGAGTCTGCTTGGCTACAGGATATTAGAGCTTCCGGTGTAGAACCAACACAAGAAGAAATTGCAGCCGGAATGGATTATTTCAAAACGGATACGCGTTCTGTAAAGTTAATTAAAATTAAAGGAATGTGGTATATAGATAAAAGGTTAGGACAAATGAAATACAGACTTTTAGGAATTGCTCCTATGGGACCAGATCCTCAAGTGTTAGGTTCATTGGCAGAAGCCTCTTTACTAGGATATCAGGGAGATAATGAAATGATAGATTTATTTTGGATCTTCTATCCAGGAGCCCGTGAAGTATTGTCTAGTTATACACTGTTTAATCCTAAAAATGGATCTTCCTCCATTACTTATGATGATGTGCTTAATGCCAGAAGATTTAGTTCTATCATTTATAAATCACAATCTGAATATGGAGATGGAGAAATATCCAATTATATTCCAAGAGATGCATCAGCTCAATTAGAAGAAAGTAATAGAATTAAAAACGAAATTCTGCAGAAAGAAAATAATATGTGGAATTATTAAAAAATACTTTTATATTTCAAAAGTCTCGAATCTTTAGATTCGGGACTTTTTTTTATCTTTGTCTTTACAAAGATTAGCTTTTTTAGTCTTTAGTATTAATTTTTTTAGCTTCTTAGATTTTCACCATTTATGATTGATTACCTCATTGTAGGACAGGGACTCGCAGGAACCTGTTTAGCAAATAAACTTGAAAAAGAAAACAAATCTTTTAAAATCATTGATATTGTCTCAAATTCGGCATCTTTTGTTTCTTCAGGAATGTTTAATCCGGTAGTTTTAAAAAGATTCACACCCGTATGGAATGCTCAGAAAGAAATTGATGTTTTATTAAAAGAGTTTAAAAACTTTGAATCACTACTAAACGTAAAACTGGTTTACGAATCCGATTTATATAGAATTTTCGCCAATGAAGATGAAGTTAAGACCTGGATAAAAAAATCATCTAAAAATGAAAATCTAATTCCTTTTTTAGATCCCAATGTTCATCAATCGGTTAATCCATATATTAAAGCCGATTATGGTATGGGAAGAGTCAAGCATTCAGGGAAAATATTTGTTAGAGAATTACTTAGAGAGTATAGGAAATATCTTATTACCAAACATAATCTTATCGATGATGTTTTTGATTTTAATACTCTGAATATTTTAGAAAACTCAATTGAATACAAGGGGGTTGAAGCTGCTAAAGTTGTTTTTTGTGACGGGTATGCATTAAAAGCCAATCCTTATTTCAGTTATTTACCTATGGAGGGAGTTAAAGGAGAAACTATGGTTATTCATGCCAACGGCTTAGATTTAAAAGACATTGTAAAATCTAAAGTTTTTGTTATGCCTATGGAAAATGATTATTATTATGTAGGTGCAACTTATTATTATAGAGAAGTAGATGATATAGTTTCGGAAGAAGGACAAAACGAACTAATTAATGGATTAAATAAGTTTTTAAATTATGATTATAGAATAGTAAAAAAATTTGCCGGAATAAGACCAACGGTAATTGACAGAAGACCGTTATTAGGAAGACATCCAAAACTTAAAAATATTTTCATATTCAATGGTCTTGGCAGCCGTGGAGTTATGTTAGCTCCAACTATGGCAGGAGAATTGTATGAATACATGGAAAATATAAGCGAGCTTCAAGCAGAAGTAGATATAAATAGATTTAATTAATAAATGGGAGAAATAAATATTATTGTAATTGGTGTAATTGTAATTACTGCCTTAACTAGTTATAAAGGTTTTAATGATCAGGTATTTTTTGATAGATATAAATTTAATATAGGAGCAATATTGAGGGGTAAGCAATGGGATAGATTGTTAACTTCTGCTTTCTTGCATGGGGATTTGATGCATTTGATATTTAATATGTATACCTTCTATTTTTTTTCAACTTTTTTGCTTTATTACGGTGTTGCATTTTTTTTCATAACCTATTTGGGATCAATTTTAGGTGGTAATCTATTGTCATTATGGATGCATAAAAAAAATCCGTATTATAGTGCAATAGGTGCCTCAGGAGGTGTATCCGGAATTTTATTTGCATCAATCATATTGAATTCACAAATATCAATAGGTATATTTCCATTACCTTTAAACATACCTGGTTGGGTATTTGGTATTATTTACTTAGGGTATTCCGTATATGGAATGAAAGCACAATTAGGAAATGTTGGGCATGACGCGCATTTGGGAGGAGCTATAATGGGCATAGTAGCAGCCTTAGGTTTCATTGTTATGTTTCCTGATTATCCATTTATTTCTTTTAAACCGATGTATCTTTTATTCATGTTAATACCTTTATCAGTATTAGCTTATTTTGTTTATAAAGAAAAATAGATTAGATATGAATAATGAAAAGAATTCAGGAGATAAAAATTATACCAAAAATGATTGGCAAAAGCTCTGGACTATTTTAGAAAAACTGATTGTTTATGGAGCAATCTTATGCATTTCATTACCAATATTTATTATTGTTCATCGAAATTTACCCAACGTAAATTGGAAATTTAATTTAGATCGAATAATTATTTTCGCATTAATTGTTTTCATTTTATGGTTTTTTGTAAAATTTGTCAGAAAAATATTTTTTGTCTTTTGTTTATGCATTATTGGCCTATTATCTGTTGGCAGTTTAACCAATAAATATGGATTTGCTTCACTTGCGCTCGATTATCAAGCTATGATACATTCTATGAAAGATAGTAACAAACCACAAAAAATATTGATCAATAAAGTTGCATTTAATTCTTCAGATGCTCTTATATTAAAAGCAATGGACTTTACAAATCCTGAAGTAAGAACCTTTGCTTTAGAAGCAATTAATAAGCATTTTAAAGAATATCAGAGCGATAGTAGATATAGAACCACAATTCAATGTCTTGCTATATTTAAAGAAATAAACTCTCGTTGGACTTATGTTAACGATCCTGTAGGGCAAGAATATTATGCAAAAGCCAGTGAATCAATCAAAACCTTATCAGGAGATTGCGACGATCATTCCATATTAATGGCTTCATGCATTAGAGCTGTCGGAGGTCTACCTCGGTTAGTATATACAGTAGGACACATTTACCCCGAATTGTATATAGGAGATGAAAGTGATTTAGAGTCTATTAATTTTCTTATCAAACATAAACTATTTGATAAAGAAAGTAAAGGAAGAAGTTTATACTATCATATCGATCAGGATGGTAAAATATGGCTTAACTTAGATTATACAGCTCATTATCCAGGAGGCCCATTTTACAACAATAAAGTTTTAGGTGTAATTGATGTTGAAAATTAAGGAAATCCTCAATTTTATATCATATTTTTGTCCTAATTTTGTATTGAAATTAGCAAAGGACTTAATTTACACTAAATATATCTTTATAAATTTTATTATTTACATAGTAAAAGTAATATTCTTTTTTTTCTACTTTAGAATATTATAACCAATATCACATTTTAGACATTTTTTATTTAGACACTGATTTTTGTATAAATGTAGAAAAGCCTGAGTTTCAAGAGCTGAATTAAATGATATGCCCAAATTCTCAAACTTTTGTATAACTGTATTTTTTTCAGGAGATAATTCCTCCATAATTGAGATTATTTCGTCATCCATGCATTTTCCTATACTTTTAGAATATGCGAACTTAATGGGGAGAAAAGCATTCAAGATAATTAATTCTTTTTGAGATGATGAAAGCTTTTTTATTTGATTATGAGATGAAATTTTATCAAAAACATAATGATTATTCCAATAGGAAGAAGCTTGAACATCATCAAGAATGTAGATATAGTGTTGCAATGTCTTAGCTCCGATAACATAAGAAAATAAATTTTGATACTGAGTTAAAATACATGAAAGCTGTGATAGACGTATAGTAGGAAAATTGGCAGGTCTCAGCTTAGAAAATTTTAAATTTATAGTTGTTTTGGTGAGTCTGTACTTTACTTGTAAAAATTTAAACTGTTCTTTTAATATTTCAGCATATTCATCCTCATACATATCAAGATTAAAGCAAAGCCCGAACAATAAAGACTCTAAATGAGTAAGGTTTGAAAACTGTTTACGAAGAATTTTATAATCAGTTTCCATAAATATTTGTTCAAATGCTTCCGCATTGATTTTAAGACCAAATGAATAAGCTAAAACAGAAGCGAGAACAGCTTCCCAATCGTTATTTTTTAAAATAAGGAGCTGTGATATTTTTTTCTGTTTTTCTTCCAGTTTACAAAAGAACTGTTTTTCCGTAAAACCAATAGAAAGCTTTGGTAATAAATTGGTAAATAATTTTTCACAGGGAATAAAACTATATGCTTTCTTTTCCAGGTGAGTATAATTGTCGATCAAGCTAGCAGCAATATAATTTTTTAATTCTAAAGTAGGTATTTTTTTTAGCTTTAATGATAATATTTCCTGATCATCTTCATAAACGATATGAAGTACAATGTTGTCATAGTTCGGATTCAAATCATGCTTATGCTTAATCCAATCAGATGATTTTACATGTATTTCTACGTTTCCTGCCCACTCAGTTCCGTTAATAATAACCTTAGCAAAGTTAAAATCCGGTCCTGAATCAGGATTTAAGGTTCCACAATGGATGATTTCAAGTTTTTCACCTGAAGTGGTTCGTAAATCAAATAACTCAAACTTTTTATACATCCATACATAATGTAAAAAACTTTCGTTCATTTTATTCTAATAGTAGTTAAGCTATGAAATTATATATTCTAATAAAAGATAAATTTACAAAAAATAAAAGCTTTAATCCTAAGATTAAAGCTTTTTTAATACATTAAATGTTGGTATATGGGTATATAATGTAAAAAGTATTATCTATCGTTTATATGAACATAATCTCTTTGAGGATTCCCTACATAGATTTGTCTCGGTCTGTTGATAGGTTCTCCGCTCATTCTCATTTCTTTCCATTGAGCTATCCACCCAGGAAGCCTGCCTAAAGCAAACATTACTGTAAACATTTCTGTAGGAATACCTAAAACCCTGTAAATGATACCGCTGTAAAAATCAACATTAGGGTATAATTTTTTCTCTATGAAGTAAGGATCATTGAGAGCTACCTCTTCCAGTTTTTTAGCAATTTCAAGAGTTTCATCCTGAATGCCTAATTTTTCAAATAAATCATCAGCCACTTTTTTAATAACTTTCGCACGAGGATCAAAGTTTCTGTAAACTCTGTGACCAAATCCCATTAATCTGAAATCATCATCCTTGGATTTAGCCTTATCAATCCATTTCTGAAGGTCACCACCATCTTTTTGAATCATTTCAAGCATTTCTATTACAGCCTGATTTGCACCACCGTGTAAAGGACCCCAGAGAGCAGATACACCCGCTGATATAGAAGCAAATAATCCGGTATGTGCAGATCCAACCATTCGTACTGTAGAAGCAGAACAGTTTTGTTCATGATCTGCGTGAAGAATTAATAATTTATCAATGGCATTCACAACAACTTCATCCACTTCAAGTTCTTCGGTTGGTTTTCGGAACATCATCTGATAAAAATTATGAGGATAATCCAAGCTATTATTTGAATAATTTAAAGGTAGACCTAATTTTAGACGATAAGTCCAGGCACATAAAACAGGGAATTTAGCCAGAAGCATAGTATAAGCATTATATAAATCTTTTTCCGATTTTACATTTACAGCATGAGGATTAAATGCGGTTAAAGCACTGGTTAATGTTGATAATACACCCATAGGGTGAGCTGAACGAGGAAAGCTTTTTAAAATTTGCTTCATTTCCTCACTCACCAGACTGTTTTGTTTAATATCTGCCTCGAATTGTGAAAGCTGCTCTTTTCTCGGAAGTTCTCCTTCTAACAACAAATACATAACCTCAGTAAAAGTAGATTTTTCAGCAATCTGTTCAATAGGATATCCACGGTAATATAATTGTCCTAGATCCCCATCCAGATAAGTGATTTTACTTTTGGTAGCTCCGGTATTTTTATAACCTATATCTAAAGTAATAAGACCTGTTTCATCCCTTAACTTATTAATATTAATACCTTTATCTCCAATTACACTGTCTACTATCGGATATTCATACTCCTTACCATTATACTGTATTTTTACTGTGTCAGACATATCTTGATTATTATTTTATGTTGGTTTTAATTTATTTTATAGACTGAAATATATGAAATAAAAATTACTAACAAAAAAAAAATATATAAAAAAAAAATCAAGTCATTTATTAAACTATAAGTGTTTGTATATTGATAAGTTAATGTGTTTTTATCTTTATTATTATTGTGTATATAGTTTATATTTTTTGAAAAAAAACAGAAAATATAATTTTTACACCCATTTAAAAAATTGAATTAGATTAATAAAATTCAAGAAAATATGATAAAAATCACAATTTAAAAGTTGCATAGCATTCAAAAATTCAAATAAAAAAAACAGGGTTTAATTCAAATTAAACCCTGTTTTTTTATAGAATACTTTTTTAAAAAGTTATCTTTTAATTTTAAAAGCATGGAATTGAGGATATACTGCAACCTCACCCAAGCTTTCTTCAATTCTTAATAACTGATTGTATTTAGCCATACGATCAGATCTTGAAGCAGAACCTGTTTTAATTTGTCCACAGTTTAATGCGACAGCAAGATCCGCTATGGTGTTGTCCTCAGTTTCTCCTGAACGGTGTGACATTACAGCAGTATAACCAGCGTTTTGAGCCATTTGTACTGCATCTATAGTCTCTGTAAGGGTACCTATTTGGTTTACTTTGATAAGAATTGAGTTTCCTACACCTTGTTTGATACCGTCACTTAGTTTTTTTACATTAGTAACAAATAAATCATCACCAACTAATTGAACTTTATCTCCAATTTTATCAGTTAGAATCTTCCATCCAGCCCAGTCGTTTTCATCCATACCATCTTCAATAGATATAATTGGATATTTACCTGCTAGTTCAGCTAGATATTCAGCTTGTTCTTCACTGGTTCTTACTTTACCACCCTGACCTTCAAAAATAGAATAATCATACTTACCATCTTTACAGAATTCAGATGAAGCACAGTCTAATGCAAGCATAACATCCTGCCCCGGAGTATACCCTGCCTTTTTTATCGCATCTAAAACTGTATCTAATGCATCTTCGATATTTTTAAAGTTTGGAGCAAAACCACCTTCATCACCAACAGCAGTGCTAAGACCTCTGTCATGTAAAACTTTTTTAAGAGAGTGGAAAATTTCTGTTCCCATTCTGATTGCAGTAGAGTAGCTGTCAGCTACTACAGGCATAATCATAAATTCCTGAAAAGCAATTGGTGCATCAGAGTGAGCTCCTGCATTAATGATGTTCATCATAGGAACAGGAAGAACTTTTCCGTTAACACCACCCACATATCTGTATAAAGGTAATCCTAATTCTTTTGCAGCAGCCTGAGCAACAGCTAAAGAAACACCTAAGATAGCATTAGCTCCTAATTTACCTTTGTTAGGAGTTCCATCTAAATCTATCATTGCTTTATCTATTAAAGCTTGTTCAAAAACATCAACACCAACTAATTCAGGTGCTATCAATTCATTAACGTTTTGAACTGCTTTTAATACTCCTTTACCTAAATATTCTTTTCCTCCATCTCTCAACTCTACAGCTTCATATTCACCAGTAGAAGCTCCAGATGGAACAGCAGCTCTTCCTAAAGTTCCATACTCAGTGATTACATCCACTTCTACAGTTGGATTTCCTCTGGAATCCAAAATTTGTCTTGCATGAATTTGTGCTATTAGACTCATAATTAAAAATATTTTTGTTTGTTAAAAAATCTAAGCAAAATTACTTAATTATTGCCAGAACAAAGGTATGTCTTACCGATTTTTTAAAGGATTTAACCTAATATTAATCATAAAAACTAACAGATAGAAATAAACTTCAGGCATACAGGCATGTCAATGATTATATCTTCTTGATTATCACTAAGTAATCCGGTTTCCAGATCTATAGAAAATGTCTGAATGGTATTGCTGTCCTGATTAGCTACCAATAAAAATTTACCATTAGGAGAAATAATAAAATTTCGTGGATGTATATCAGTTCTTTCATAATCGATGCGGGTAATTTTGCCATCATTTTCATTAATTTTAAAAATGGAGATTCCATCTTTTTTTAAACGATTGGAAGCATAAAGAAATTTCCCATTCGGGTGAATATGAATATCAGCACTTCCTTCTGCTTTAAATTTATCCGAAATAGTAGTTTGTATTTCCACTAAATTCCCATTACTGTATTCAAAAACAGTTACCGTACCACCTAGTTCATTAATCAAATATGCGTATTTCTGATTAGGGTGGAAAGTTAAATGTCGAGGGCCGGATCCGGCAGTAACCTCAACATATGGAGGAGTACCGAAGGAAAGGAAACTTCCTTCATGATCATAATCAACATCAAATTTGTAAATTCTGTCGCTTCCTAAATCAGTAGCAAACAAATGATTATAGTCAGGTGAAAATACAACACAATGCAAGTGAGACTGATTTTGCCTAACATCGTGAACACTACTACCGGAAAAGTTAATTTGTTGAATAATGGGAAGAAGACTGCCGTCCATATCTGTTTTAAATACCGAAATACTCCCACCGATATAATTAGCTGTAACGACATATCTATCCTTTTTACCGATATTGATGTAACACGGTGCAGCCCCAAATACCTGCTGAGAGTTTTGTAAAACTATTTTCCCTTCTTTTTTATCAAAAGTAAAAGCGTTAACTGTAGAATTTTCATTGTCTTCATTTTCGCTTACAGAGTATATGTGGTTTTCCTGATGGTTTACCACAAGGTAAGAGGGGTTGTTGATAGCAACACTGCTTGAATAGCTGGATGTTCCAGTTTCAGGATTAAATTTATAGACATACATACCGTTGCTACCTCCTTGGGTATAAGTTCCAATAATTAAGAATAGTTCCATAATCATTTTTGGTTTAATTGTTGATTTAAATAATAGACAGAAAAAGCAACAGAAGTTGAGTTTTCTAGTGTGATTTAATTTCACGTAAAATTATTCAATTGTTTGGTATAAAAAAAAAATAAAATTATTTTTTATACCTTTGAATTATAAATAACATTAATAAATTTTAATAAAGACATACTATGTATAAAGACTTAAAAGGTAAGGTCGCTGTTATAACAGGATCCTCTACAGGCTTGGGTAAAGCCATAGCTCAAAGATTCGGTAAAGAGGGGATTAGCGTAATTGTTAATTATTTTTCCGATAAAAAAGATGCAGAAGACTTAGTAAAAGAAATTGAAAAAACCGGAGGAAAGGCTATTGCTGTACAAGGAGATGTGGGTAAAGAAGAGGATATAAAAAAGCTAAGTAAAGTAGCTATTGATATTTTTGGAGATTTAGACATATGGATCAATAATGCAGGGCATCAGAAAAAAATTCCAACTCATGAAATGACTCTTAACGAATGGAATTCAGTTATCAGTACTAACTTAACCGGTGTGTTTTTAGGTTCCAGAGAAGCTATAAGATATTTCTTAGAAAAAAATAAAAAAGGAATTATTATCAATATGTCCAGTGTACATGAAAGAATTCCAAAACCTCATTTTGTTCATTACTCAGCCAGTAAAGGAGGGGTTAAAATGTTAACCGAAACTTTAGCGTTGGAATATGCGCAAAAAGGAATCAGGATCAATTGTATTGCCCCGGGAGCCATTTATACACCTATAAATGCTGACTTTAAAGATCCGAAAATAGTTGAAGAAGTAGAAGAAACTATTCCTCTTGGATATGTTGGAAAACCAGAAGATATTTCCAATGTAGCTGTATGGCTGTGTTCTTCTCAGGCAGAATATATAACAGGAACATCCATCTTTGCAGATGGAGGAATGAAACTATATCCTTCATTTGAGATAAAAGACGAAGCAATGTAAAATTATAAAACTCTAAAATACTTAAAAAAAACTTTAAAAAATTTATTTATGGGACAATTAAATAACAAAACCGCACTTATTACCGGTTCAAGCTCCGGTATTGGTAAAGCTATGGCCACCAAATTTGCTCAGGAAGGAGCTAACGTAATTATAACATATCATTCAGGGAAAGAGAGAGCAGAACAGTTAGAAAAAGAATTGTCAAGTTTGAATGTAAAAGTTAAAGCATATCAGGTAGATGTTTCTGATTTAGAGCAAATAAAAAGTTTTTTTGCTTTAGTTGAAAAAGACTTTAATGACATTGATATTTTAGTGAATAATGCAGGAGTAAACGGACAAAATATTAATGTAGAAGATATGGATATTGAAACTTGGGATAATACTATAAAAACTGATTTATATGGTCCGTTTTATTGCATTAAAGAATTTCTACAACTTAAAAAGAAGCATGATTCTTACCAGAATTCAAGAATAATAAATGTTACTTCCATTCACGAATATATATGTAAGCCAGGAAATGCAGATTATAATGCTTCTAAAGCAGGTATGAGAAATCTTTCTCAAACATTAGCTATTGAGCTGGCACCAAAAGGTTTAACCGTGAATAATATTGCTCCGGGTATGATTTTGACCCCTATGAACAAGAAAGTAATGGATGATAAAGATGTTTTGAAAGAAAAAGAAAACATAATTCCCATGAAAAGAGGAGGTTCTCCTGAAGAAGTAGCAAATGTAGCTTTATTTTTAGCTTCTCAGGCAAGTTCATACGTTACCGGTTCAACGTATACCGTAGACGGAGCTTTATCAATATTAGGACAAGACGCTTAAAACTTTATAAAAAGAATAACTAATGAGTATAATTGATTTTTTAATAGCCTGTATTCCCATCTTATCCTGGGGTATGGTACCGGTTATTTCTACTTTAATAGGAGGTAAGGCTATAGAACAATCTTTCGGAATTGCAATAGGAAGTTTTATCTTTGCAATTGTTGTTTATGCAATAAGGAAACCGGAGTTAAATCCTCACATTATTTGGATAGGACTAGCCTCAGGACTTTTCTGGGCGCTAGGTTCTGTTTGCCAGTATAAAGGACTTAAGTATTTAGGTGTTTCCAAATCCATGCCCATTTCAAATGGAACACAGATAATTGGAACCTCTTTATTAGGTGTTTTTTTAGGAGATTGGGCAACAAGTAATTCTAAAATATTCGGTTTTATAGCTCTTGCTATGATAATTATAGGTATTGTATTTACATCTTATAAACAACCGGAAGAAGGAAAAAAAGGTGAAAAGATACAATGGGGGAGAGGTATAGCAGTTAATCTTCTTTCTACGTTAGGATTTACCCTTTATGTTGGGATTTTAAAATACTTTGGAATTGATGGTTGGTCAAGTCTTTTACCTCAATCAGTAGGTCAGATTATTGGAGTTACCTTAATAGCATTTTTATTTTTTAAGATCAATCCATATAATTTTACCGCAATGAAAAATAGCATCGTAGGAGTGGTATGGGCTATTGGTAATCTGGCAATTTTAGTCTCACAAATGAAATTAGGTTTATCGGTAGCTTATCCTGTAGGACAAGCTTCTATAATAGTTTCAGTTATTGCCGGTGTATATATTAATAAAGAGAAAAAAACAAGAAAAGAATGGATTTCAGCCATTATAGGAATGTCTATCATTGTACTGGGATTATTCTTCATTTACTTATCAGGTGTATACGATAAATCTTAAAAATAAAAGTATGAAAAACTATAAAGAGCACGATATAGAATCTAGTTGGGTAAAATCGAAAGATCACCAACAATACTTGCATCAGCAAGGAAACGAGTTGTTAAAATTTGGTCTCAATTCTGTATTGAAACAAGGAGGTTTCGGATATTTGGATGATAATGGGAATTTGATTAATAAAGCATTGGATACAATGGAAAATGCTCGTATGACTCATTGTTACTCATTAGCATCTATGAAATTTCCTGAGTATGGTAAAATTGCAGATCACGGCGTAAAAGTTCTATTAGACGTAATTAATGATAAAGAACACGATGGATGGTTTTATTCAATTGGAGGATTAGGAGATGCTGGAAGAAAACAGGCTTACATACATGCTTTTATAGCATTAGCCGGATCCTCTGCAAAAATTTCCGGACGTAAGGATGGTGAGCTTTTATTGGAAAAAGCTATTCATATTTTAGAAAAATATTTTTGGAGTGAGGAAGAAGGAGCTATGTTGGAAAGTTATGATTATGACTGGTCAGATTTAGAATCGTACAGAGGAGCTAATAGTAATATGCATTCTACAGAAGCTTTTCTTGCTGTTTTTTCTGCAACTCAAGATGTCAAATGGTTACAACGAGCATTAAAAATAGTGGAAAGAATTATTCACGTACATGCTAAAAAAAATCATTACAGTGTAATTGAGCATTTCACTCCCCAATGGGAAGAAATAAAAGATTACAACAAAGAAGATAAAAATAACCAGTTCAGACCCTATGGA
Source organism: Apibacter raozihei (assembly GCF_004014855.1). Lineage (NCBI taxonomy): Bacteria > Pseudomonadati > Bacteroidota > Flavobacteriia > Flavobacteriales > Weeksellaceae > Apibacter > Apibacter raozihei. The sequence continues at coordinate 3,228,943 of NZ_CP034930.1, read as the reverse complement.
ATAACACCGGGGCACGGTTTTGAGTGGAGTCGTTTGCTTGTAGGCCTAGAAGCAGAGTTGTATAAAAATGAGATGGAAGTTCCTGAATGGCTTTTGGAGGATGCTGAAAAACTTTTTGAAAAAGCGTGGAAAGAAAGTTGGGACGTAGATGGTAAACCGGGAATAGTTTATACGGTTGATTTTGATGAAAAACCCATTGTGAGAGACCGTCTTCACTGGACATTGGCTGAGGCGTCTGCAGCTGCCGTTTCATTTCTTAGAAGAACAGGAAACGTTGCATATGATGACAAATATAAATTACTTTGGGAATATATTGACAAGTATTTGGTGGATCATCAAAAGGGAAGTTGGTTTCATAATTTAGATGAAAATAACAAACCTACGGAACGTATCTGGTTAGGGAAACCAGATATTTATCACGCCTTGCAGGCAACCATTATACCCAACTTACCTTTAGGTGGAAGTATTACTGAAGGGGTCAAAAACAATGTAAGCAAAGTATTATAAAATAAAAAACGCGTAAATTTAGTTTACGCGTTTTTTTAATGTTTAAGTTCAAATTGATCTTTAAATCCTTTGGAACCTAATAGGTAATTAATTCCAAAAGTTATTCCTTTCATTCCTATTTTATCATTACCGATTTCCCAGCTGTATCCGATTTTAAGACGGAATATATTCATTCCGTTAATTCCCAGACTTGGATTAATGTTATGAGGAGTGATTGAAAACTCTCCTAAGAATAATGTATTGGAATAGGTAACGTGCGCTTCGGGCACAAATTTAAAATCTCCGTTAAAACTTCCCAGTAAAGTTCCTGCTCCTAAGGCTATGCCATGCCAGTTTTCAGGGTCAAACCGATAAGCATACTCTCCTCCTACATAACCAGCATTTGTATTAATATAAGAATAACCTACATTTAATGCAACACCCTGTGACTGAGCCTGAGCTTTTACTAGTGTACATATAAACAAAATAAGTATGAAACACTGTTTTATCATTTACAATTTTTTTTCAAATTTAATATTATAATTTCATTTTAAGCTTACGTAAGAATACGATACTTATAAACTATCGTAATTAAATTATTTTATAGTTTTGATTTGAGTTTAAACTATAAAAAATAATTAAACAGGCTAATTTAATGTACTACGTTTAGATTTAAATCATCATAAAACCCGGAACTTCCAAGTAAAACGTTTAATCCGAAGGTAATGCCTTGCATTCTTACATTTTCATTGCCCATTTTCCAGCTATAGCCCACCTTAAGGCGCATTAAATTGAATAAGTGTAATCCTATGCTAGGGTTTATATTGTGTTGAGTTATAGAAAACTCACCTAAAAGAACTGCATGAGAATAAGTAACATGAGCTTCCGGTATGAATTTAAACTCACGATTGAAATTCCCCATAAAGGCACCGGCTCCTATGGTAATACCCGTCCAGTCAATCGAATTAAATCGATAGCCATATTCTCCTCCAAAATAGCCGGTATTGGTATTTACATAAGAATACCCAAGGTTAAGAGCAATTCCTTGAGTCACTTTTTTCTGACCATTTACTATAATAGTAATTAAGATACTCAGAGCTGTAAGTAAATGTTTTATATGCATACAATGAATTTTAGTTTATAGTTAGTTTTATTGTTGTAAAATTTAGGAAAACCAAAACGGCAGATTTTAAAATCTGCCGTTATTTATTTTTTAATCATCCAAGCCTAAAGTCAGCTTACTCAAATTAATTTCTTTTTCATCACCGGTATTTTTACCCAATACATCTGATAGCTTTACCGCATTCAGATATTCATCAGAAGGAGTTTCTTTCACATGAGTTAATTTAATTACCATGTTAAGAGGTTTAACGCCTACGTCATTAGACAAATAAGTGCCTATCCCGTAGGTATCATGAATTCGCCCATTAACGTATTCCTTTATTTTTTTTACCTCGTTCAAATTCAAAGAATCACTATAAACAATAGTCTTTGAGGTAGGATCTATTCTATGTTCCTGATAGAAATTGATAGTTTTATCGGTAAATTCCAAAGGATTGCCACTATCACAACGAACACCATCAAATAATTTTGCTAATTTTAAATTAAATGATTTGAAGAAAGAGTCAGAAGTATACGTATCAGTCAGAGTAATTCCCAAGCTTCCCTGAAAAACATCTACCCAGGCTTCTAATGCCTTTATATTAGCAGAGCGATATCCAAAAAGTGCTCCATGATACATAAACCATTCATGAGGCATGGTGCCGATGGGAATAGTATCGTATTTCATTGCCAGGTAAACATTACTGGTGCCTTTAAAATAGTCACCTGAGTTTTCCTTTAAGGTTTTAACAACTCTGTCCTGTACATCAAATGAATAACGTCTTCGCGTTCCAAATTCCGAATAATCAGCCTCAAGATTTTTAAGTCCCAAAGCTTTTTCCTTAGCTTTTATTTCAATATCCTGAGGTTGGGTACCTATCATCTCGAAATATAATTCAGAAATAAGAGCCATTAAAGGAACTTCCCATAATACGGTTCTATACCAAAAACCTTCAATATATAAGTTTAATTTTCCGCCTTCCTGAGAAATGTGCACTTCTTCCGGATCGTAGGTATAACCTTCTAAAAAATCAATAAAAAAAGGATCCAGGAAATAACATCTTTTCATAATGAAGTGCTTTTCTTCTTTATTAAGTTTTAAAGAAGTCATTTCGTTAATTTCTTCTTTTAATCTTTCAGCAAAACCTTCAGGAAAAGCATTTTGACCCCGGTTAATAAAATCATATCTTACATATGCCCAGGGATAAAGCCTCTGAATGGCATGCATGACTGAAAATTTATATAAATCATTGTCCGTGAAGTGCTTAATTATCATGATATTATTTTGTTTTTAATTAGGGTTATTATGTTTATATCTTTTGTTCTAATTTATTGTTTATCGAACCATATATCTCCCCAATGGGTTAGAATATTATTTGCAATCGCGAAGATTAAATAACTAATTCCTAAATTGAGGGAGAGCTTTAAGCTAAGAAGGAAAAAAGCTGAAATAAAAATTGTAAGCTCAATTATAAATCGTATAAAATGACCGGATCGACTAGGAGAGCCAGGCGAAATGTATGCTGACCATAGGAAAATAAATGCAGCAGGAAGTAATATTCCAATACATATATTAAACGGAAATTTAAATTTACTAAATCCCAGCCAGATGAAAATTGTGATAGAAATTAATTCTAACATAAACCTTAAAACAGAATTTATAGAAAATATATAATTCATATTTTTGATCAACAAATTTGTCAAATTTACAATTTTGTATTAAAATATCAATTTTTATTGATTATTATATAATAACAATTGTTATGCCTAAGAAATTTAGTCAAGTAAAAATTAAATTTTATATTTAACATATTTTTGAAAAAAATAGATATGAAAGCATTAATAATTGTAGATGTTCAAAACGATTTTATACCAGGAGGAAATTTAGCTGTTACGGATGGAAACCATATAATACCGATAATCAATAAAATTCAGCAAAACTATGAACTGGTTGTAGCGACTCAGGATTGGCATCCGGCAAATCATTTAAGTTTTAGTACAATGCATGAAGGCAAAAAAAACTTTGAACAGATTGAGCTGGACGGATTACCTCAAACACTCTGGCCTGCACATTGCGTACAGGGAAGTATGGGGGCAGAGTTTTCTAAAGAATTAAATCAAAATAAAATTGAAGCCATTTTCAGAAAAGGAATGGATAAAGGTATCGATAGCTATAGTGGATTTTTTGATAATGGAAATAAAAAATCTACAGGTTTATCAAATTATCTTCAAGGTAAAAAGGTTGATGAAGTTTACATTTGTGGATTAGCCGCAGATTTTTGTGTTTATTTTACAGCTAAGGACTCTATAAAACTTGGTTTCAAAACCTTTATTATTGATAATGCTACAAAGCCGATAAGTTATGAGAACTATGAATTGATAAAAAGAGAATTTATAAGTTTAGGTGGGGAAATTGTGAATTCAAATTAAATAGTTAAAAGACAAAAAACCCCGTATAAAACGGGGTTTAAAACTAACTACTATGAAAATTCACTGCCTTATGAACGCTATATTTAAAACAAAATGTGTGCCAAAGTTATTCATATTTAGCGTGATAGTAATTAATTAAAAATAAAAACCCCGTATAAAACGGGGTTAAAACTAACTACTATGAAAATTCACTGCCTTATGAACAATATATTTTAAACAAAATTTGTGCCAGAATTATTTATATTTAGCGTGATGGTAAATAATTAAAAATAAAAAACCCCGTATAAAAACGGGGTTAAAACTAACTACTATGAAAATTCACTGCCTTATGAACAATATATTTTAAACAAAATTTGTGCCAAAGTTATTCATATTTAGCGTGATAGTAATTAATTAAAAATAAAAACCCCGTATAAAACGGGGTTAAAACTAACTACTATGAAAATTCACTGCCTTATGAACATTATATATAAAGCAAAATGCGTGCCAGAGTTATTATATTTCAGTAAATTAATAAAATAAAAAAACCCCGTATAAAACGGGGTTTAAAACTAACTACTATGAAAATTCACTGCCTTATGAACGCTATATTTAAAACAAAATGTGTGCCAAAATTGTTTGATTTAAAAAATAAATATAAATAAAAAACCCCGTATAAAACGGGGTTAAAACTAACTACTATGAAAATTCACTGCCTTATGAATACTTTTTAACATGCAAATTGCGTGCCAAAATTATAAAGTATATTCGTTTTTTTCAATAATATGCGATGCTATTTTTTCACTTAGCGCTATTACATTGGGAGGATTGCTATACTTAGTAAATCTTTTCAAGCCTAATAATAGCATTCTTTGTTCATCACCTTCCGAAAATGAGTAGATGGATTCTGTTGCTTTAGATTTTATAATTTCAATAGCTTTGAAAAGATTTAGTTGAGCCATTGCTAATGGTATTTTTGCATTTGTTGGAAACTTAGTTACAATTTTTTCTGCTCTTAAAACAGCACTTTCAGCCATATAAATTTGTATAAGTATTTGGGAAGCATTGAGCAATAAATGCTGTTGTTTTTCTATTTCTTCTTTATATTTTTGAATAGCAGAACCAGAAATCATGAGGAAAACATTTTTCAGTTTAGAAAGCATTTCTTTTTCTTCGGATAGGGTTTGAGAATAATCAGGAATATCGAATGAAGGAATACTCATTAATTCTTTACTTATAGAAAGTGCCGGGTTAATTAAATCGATCTGACCTTTCAATGCTCTTTTAATTAACATTCCTATCGCAACCAAACCATTAATTTCATTAGTACCTTCATATATCCTTCCTATTCTGGAGTCTCTCCAGGAGGCTTCCATGGGAGCATCTTCAGAAAAGCCCATTCCTCCATATATCTGAATACCTTCATCTGCAGTTATCTGAGCTTCATCAGATGCATAGACTTTTAGAATAGAACACTCAATAGCAAATTCTTCAACTCCTTTAAGCTCTGCTTCACTGTGAGAAGCTCCTGAGTGTATCAGTTCTTCAATCTTATTTTCTATATTTTTAGCAGCTCTGTAAGAACCAGATTCACAGACATAAATGGAAGTAGCTCGCTCAGCTATTTTTTTACGTATTGCCCCGAAAGCCGAAATAGGAGTTTTAAACTGTACTCTTTCGTTAGCATATTGAATTGCATGCGTAATTATTCTACGTTGCGAATCTATACATGCAGCAGCTAATTTTATTCTACCTACGTTAAGAGCATTCATTGCAATTTTAAAACCTCCGTTTCTTTCTCCTAATATATTTTCAACAGGAATCTTTGTTTCATTAAAAAAAACCTGCCGGGTTGATGAAGATCGTATTCCGAGTTTATGTTCTTCTTCACCGAAAGAAAGTCCGTTTGATTCATCTCTTTCTAAAATAAATGCGGTTATATTTTTATCGTTTTCAATTCTTGCAAAAACAATAAATAAGTGAGCAAATCCAGCATTGGATATCCACATTTTTTGCCCCGTAATTTTATAATATTTTTTATCTTCAGACAGGATGGCTTTTGTTTTCCCTGAATTAGCATCAGATCCGGCATCAGGTTCTGTCAGGCAGTAAGCTCCAAACCATTCTCCTGAAGCTAATTTAGGCAGATATTTCATTTTTTGTTCCTCCGTTCCATATAAAGTTATAGGCATAGTGCCTATTCCGGTATGAGCTCCGAAGGCAGTACTTAATGAACCATTAGCTGCTGAGATATAATCACAAACGAGCATCGTAGAAACAAAGCCAGCTCCCATTCCTCCGTATTGTTCAGGAACGGCAATACTCAGAAGTCCTAATTCTCCTATTTTACGCATTATTTCTTCTGTTAGTGCGTAGTCCTTTTTTTCGAAGCGTTCATTTATAGGTATGACTTCTTTATCAATGAAATCTTTTACTGTATCTCTCATCATTTTTTGTTCTTCTGAAAAATCTTCCGGTATAAATATTTCTTCAAAATGAACTGATTGAGTGATAAATGCAGCTCCTTTAGCTTTATTAATTGAGTTTAATGTTTCCATTATTTGATTTTTTTAAGGTTTATTTTATCGTTTTAACAACATCAGGCTCTATAAAAGTTCAAAAATACTTGCTGCCCCTTGTCCTGTACCAATACACATAGAAACTATTCCATATTTGCTCTTTCTTAGCTTCATTTCATTTAGCAGTTGTACGGTAAGTTTTGCTCCTGTACAACCTAATGGATGCCCCAATGCTATTGCTCCACCATTAACATTCAGTAGATCAGGATTGATTTGTAATTGTTTTTTTATAGCTACGGATTGAGAAGCAAAAGCTTCATTAAGTTCTATCAAATCTATGTTATTTAAAGTCAATCCGGCTTTTTTTAATGCCAGGGGAATAGCTTCAATAGGTCCTATTCCCATAAGTCTGGGCTCAACTCCGGCAACACCATAAGAAACAAGTCGGGCCAGAGGTTGTAGATTGTTTTTACTGATAAATTCCTCAGAAGCTACCAGAACAAAAGCAGCTCCGTCAGAAGTTTGAGAAGAATTACCTGCGGTCACACTTCCTTTATTTGCAAATACTGGTTTTAGCTTAGAAAGAGCCTCCAGTGAGGCTTCCTTTCTTGGTCCTTCATCTTGAGTAAAAGAATAATGTTTTGTTTCAGGTTTATTATTTTCATTCAAAAAATCATATGAAATTTCTAAAGGAACGATTTGATTATCAAATTTTTGTCCGATTATAGCTTTTATAGCTCTTTCATGAGATTGAAGGGCAAATTCATCTTGCTCTTCACGGGAAATATTAAACTCCTGAGCTACTGCTTCAGCTGTAAGTCCCATTCCCCAATAATAACTAGGATGTTTTTTAGCTGTTTCTATTTCGGGAACAGGTTTATAGCCCCCCATCGGTATGTACGACATACTTTCGGCACCTCCGGCAATTATACAGTCGGCCATTCCGCTTTTTATTTTCGCTGATGCAATGGCAATAGCTTCCGAGCCTGATGCACAATAACGATTAATAGTCATTCCCGGAACTTTATCTGTTTGTAATCCCATAAGCGAAATTAATCTTGCCATGTTGAGACCCTGTTCTGCTTCAGGCATAGCACAACCTACAATTACATCGTCTATTTGTTCTTTATCAATGGAAGGATTTTCTAAAAGTAATTTTGCTATCACCTGAGAGGCCATCCAATCAGGACGGACAAATCTGAGACTTCCCTTAGAAGCTTTTCCTACGGCAGTTCTATAGCCTGTAATTATATATGCTTGTTTCATAAATCTTTGCTTTTAAATTAGTTTCTTAGTGCTTTTCCATTTTGTAACATATATTGTATTCTCTCCAGAGTCTTTTTTTCTCCGCAAAGAGAAAGAAAAGCTTCTCGTTCTAAATCCAGTATATATTGCTCAGTAACTCTGGAAGGTTCAGATAAATTACCTCCGGTCATTACATAGGCAAGTTTGTTGGCAATGAGCTGATCATGTTCAGACATGTACCCTCCTTTAACTAATTGATCTGATCCCACGTAAAACATTCCCAAGGCATTCCTGCCCAAAACTTCAAATTTTTCAGGATAAGGCTTTGTATATCCTCTTTCGGCAAGTAAAATCGCCTGCTTTTTAGCTTCCGATATTAATCGGTTTTTATTAACTATTATCGTATCTTTTCCTTGAATAAGAATACCCATGTCCATAGCTTCGTAAGCTGATGTTGATACTTTTGCAGTTCCGATATTCATATATGCATTTCTTAATCTGTTTGTTTTAACGTCGTCTTTGAGGTAATTGAGAGAAGCCCTTCGAGCAAATTCTTTGGAACCACCACCTCCCGGTATAACTCCCACACCAAATTCAACTAATCCTATATAGGTTTCAGCAGCAGCTACCACTTTATCTGCATGCAAAGTAAGTTCGCAACCTCCACCTAAAGCCATACCGTGAGGAGCAACTACTACAGGTATGTTAGAATACCTGACTCTCATGGTTGTTTGTTGAAAAAGGGCGATAGCCATATTTAATTCTTCCCAGTCTTGATCAATGGCCAACATAAAAATCATAGCCAGATTTGCACCTACGGAAAAATTAGTTCCTTGATTTGATATCACCACTCCTTGAAAATCTTTTTCGGCCAGTTCTATTCCTTTGTTTATTCCTTCCAGAACTTCACCTCCCAACGAATTCATTTTAGAACGGAATTCAATATTTATAATTCCATCCCCCAAATCTTCAATTGCTGTTCCGGAGTTTTGCCATAATGTTTTTGTAGGACGAAGATTATTGAGAATAATAAAAGATTCCTGACCGGGAATGGGTTGAAAGGCTTGTTTGTTTTGATCATAATACAAGGTATTTCCATGCGAATCTACTTGATAAAAGTGATGAATATCTTTTTCCTGCATTTCTTTAACCCAGGATGAAACTTTAAACCCTTCGTTTTCAATTAAATCGATTCCATTTTTTAAGCCTAACTGATCCCAAAGTTCGAACGGCCCCGTTTTCCAGGCATACCCCGTTTTCATAGCATCATCCAGACTGTATAAATTATCAGATATTTCAGGAATTCTTAATGAAACATACGCAAATAAACTGGCAAAATGTTTTCGATAAAAGTTTCCGTATTTACTTTCGGATGATAACAATATTTTTAATTTATCTTTTTCATCCTTTGCTTGTTTTGCTGTATCAATAAGATCAATTTTCGGTTTTTGAAGTATTCTGTATTCTAGAGTTCTTAAATCTATAGTATAGCGTACATCTTTTCCGTCAGCATCTTTTTCTTTAAAATAGAAACCTTTTCCGGATTTGTTTCCTAAAAATTTATGCTCAGTCAGAAATTTCATAAAGTCCGGAACATTCAGATTCTGAATCATTGTATCTTCCGGGCAGTTAATTTTAAGCCCTTCGGTTACATTTGCGGCCGTATCCAGTCCTACCAAATCACTTAATTTGAAAGTGCCTGTTTTAGGACGTCCGAGTATAGAGCCGGTCAGAACGTCGGTTTCTTCTGCAGTTAAATCAAGTTCATCACTCAAAGATATTATTTTGGACATGGAATATACTCCGATTCGATTTCCTATAAATCCGGGTGTATCCTTGCATAAAACAGTAGTTTTTCCTAAAAATTTGTCTCCGTACATCAAATAAAAATCAATGACTTCTTTTGAGGTTTCTTTGGTTGGAATAATCTCTAGTAGTTGTAAGTAACGAACCGGATTAAAAAAGTGGGTTCCTGCAAAATATTTTTTAAAATCATCACTTCTGCCTTCAGACATTAAATGAATAGGTATACCTGAAGTATTTGAGGAAATATAAGTTCCCGGAATCCTATATTTTTCAATATTTTCATATATGCTTTTTTTAATTTTCAGATTTTCAACAACAACTTCAAATATCCAGTCGGTATGCTTAATTTTGTGTAAATCGTCTTCTAAATTGCCGGTAGAAATTCTGTCAATAAAAGAGGGGTGATATAGAAGTGCAGGTTTAGATTGAACGGCTTTTCTAAGGTTGTTATTTACAATTCGGTTTTTTACTATAGGATCATTCAATGATAAGCCTTTAGCTTTTTCTGAATCTGAAAGTTCTGAAGGAGCCATGTCGATAAGCAAGACCTGCACGCCAATGTTTGCAAACATGCATGCAATGCCCGAACCCATAATCCCGGATCCGAGAACGGTAACATGATTAATGTGTTTTTTCATTTTTCTTCATTCTTTTTTTTGTGATTATTCGATTGATTTCATCCATAACATCATAGAAAATAGTTAATTTGTCCATAGGTATTTCTTTCTCAATGGTATGGTGAAATTCTTTTACATATTGTTTGGATATGTCTCTCATACGAAGTCCTTCATGGGTTAGGCTTATAATGATGCTTCGCTTGTCTTCTTTTGAAGTAGTCCTTTTTATAAGTTTTCGTTGTTCCAGGTCATTAAGTGTCCGGGATAAACTGGTGGCAGCTATTCCCATTTTTGGACCTAACGAGGAACTGGGAGTTCCTTTTTTCGGATCAATGGATAATAAAGTAAAAGCACCTGACATTGTAGCTCCAAAATGAATGGCTTCTTCGTTATACATTTTTTGTATAGAAAGCCAGGTAGAGCGTAATATATAGTCTATTGTGATTCTGTTTTTCATGATATTTGTCATATACCAAATATAATAAAATTTATTATGCATGCATAATAAATTTAGATTTTTTAGCTTTTTTTGTAAAACTATCTTATTGATATTATTGTGTTTGTATATTCAGTAAGGGATGACTTGTGTAATATTTAAATCATTATTTTTATTTTTGGAGATAATATGCATCTCATGAGAAATAGAATTTTGGATAAAATTTCAACAATTGAAAAAGAAAAGAAAATAAAAATTTGGTTTGCCTGTGAATCGGGGAGTAGAGGATGGGGCTTTCCTTCACCGGGAAGTGATTATGATGTCCGGTTTATTTACAGTAGAGAACAAAAAGAGTATTTATCTATACAGGATCCGGAATTATATTTAAACTTTGCCATTGATGATGAACTCGACATTAATGGATGGGATTTGAAAAAAACTTTACTATTAATAAAAAAATCGAATACAACTCCGTTCGAATGGCTTCAATCACCTATCGTTTATAAAGAAGAAGCCGGATTTAAAGAAGAGTTAATGGCTATTTGCTATCAGTATTTTAATCAAAGATCTAACATTTTTCATTATCTGGGTGTGGCGAAAGGAGCAATGGAAACAATAGCTGAAGAAGAAATAAAAATCAAAAAATTGTTTTATATACTTCGTCCTTTGCTTGCGGCTCAATGGTGTATGGAAAAAAATGAAATAGCACCTATGACTATACAAGAGCTCCTTAAACTAGTGCCTTTGAATTTAAAAGATTTGATTACAAATTTGATAGAATACAAAAAGGATGTTGAAGAATCTCACATCATAACAATTGATAGTAATTTAAAAAAATATATTAATACAACTTTTCAGTCATGTACAGAATTTGCTGGTTCCATAAATACTGTAATTTTTGAAAAAGATAAATTAGATCTTTTTTTTATAAACAAGATGGGATTTGATCAAAGATAATATTAAATGTTGAAAATTTTTTACTATTTAAGTTCAGGTATAATTTAAAAATTAACTGCATATTATGAATATTCAGGATATAAAAGATAAAAATCTATTGTTATTTGAAGCTATTAGTGGAAGTAGAGCTTTTGGATTAGATACGGAAAATTCAGACACAGATATAAGAGGTGTATATTATTTGCCTAAAGATAAATTTTATGGATTTGATTATATTCCTCAAATCAGTAATGAAACAAATGACGAAGTTTATTACGAACTAGGCCGGTTTGTTGAATTATTGGTGAAAAATAACCCTAACATTCTTGAAGTTTTAGCATCTCCCCAAGACTGCATACTATATAAACATCCGATTATGGAAAAATTAAATCTTTCCATGTTCCTTTCAAAATTGGTGAAGGATACGTTTGCCGGTTATGCAATCAGTCAGATTAAAAAAGCTCAGGGATTGAAAAAGAAAATAGTAAATCCAATCGAGAAGCAAAGAAAATCGGTACTTGATTTCTGCTATGTTTTATCCGGATATGATTCTGTTTTACTGTCTGAGTGGTTACAAATTAAAAATTTTAAACAAGAAAACTGCGGGTTAATCAGTATTCCTCATTCTAAAGGGATTTACGCATTGTTTTATGACCAAAAAGGTAATTTGGGATATAGAGGAATTACTAAAAAGGATGATACTAATGAAGTTAGCTTATCTTCTATTGCTAAAGGAGAAAAAGAAATTGCTTACTTGTCTTTTAATAAAGACGGATATTCCTCTTATTGTAAGGAATATAAAGAATATTGGAATTGGGTGGATAAAAGAAATAAAGAGAGATTTAAAATAAATGAATCACATGGGAATAATTATGATTCTAAAAATATGATGCATACCATCAGGCTTCTGGAAGTGGCTAGGGATATTTTTCAAAATGGGGAATTAATAGTTAGAAGGTCAAATCGTGAAGAATTGTTAAATATAAAATATGGCAGGTATTCCTATGAAGAATTACTACAAAAATCAGAAGATCTAATAAAGGAAATAGAAAATCTATATTCTTTATCTTCTTTGCAAAATGTACCGGATTCTAAAATTGCTGAATCATTATTAATTGAGATGCGAAAACATTTATATGAATAGATTTTTTTATGGATGCATTTTTATTTAATATCAACCTGATTATTTTCAATTTTAACTTCTTTTTTTACTATTTTCCAGTTTTACTATATTACAAACTTAAAAAAAATCATAGTTTTTATTAATTTAGTGTATTGATTGTCAGTACTATATTAATTTTTTTCAAAAAAATTAATATAGTATGTAACAAATTTCATAATACTCATACATATTGTATAAAACAGTTGCTTTTATAATTAACTAGTATGTATAACAAAGTATTAAATTAAATTTACAACCTATGAAAAAAATCCAGTTAAGTACAATTTTGACCCTTATATCAATAGTATTATCCAGTACTTTATATGCTCAATCAATGTCACAGGTAAAAGGTAAAATTGTTGACGAATCTACACAGATAGGTATAGAGGGAGCTATGATATTAATTTTAAAAAATGGAAGTATTGTAAATGATACTTTTACTGAAGAAAATGGAGAATTCAGATTTGAAATATCTGAAGGAGAGTATGAAATTATTACTGAAATTTTCAGCTATGTAAAAAATAAACAGTCTATTCATATTTCTGGTGAATCTGTAAATCTGGAATCAATTAAAATGGAAAAAATAACGAAAGAACATACGCTGACAAATTTAGTAATCACCGGAAAAAAAACGACGATTAAAAATAGTATTGACAGAAAAGTCGTAACTCTTGGTGATGATTGGGCAGGTACAGCTCCGGATTTAACTCAAATATTGACAACAATTCCGGGAATCAGCATAGATCAAGCAAACCAAATTTCTTTACGGGGAAGTTTAAATGTTAAAGTTTTGATAGACGGCAAACCTTCTACTTTAGATTTTGATCAGGTATTAAAATTATACCCCCCCTATTTGGTAGATAAAATAGAAATTTTAACCAATCCACCCGCAAAGTATTCACCTGAAGGTAAAGCAGGAATAATCAACATAATTTTAAAAAAGAGTACTAAACAAGGAATTAATTTAGGTTTGAATACCGGATATATAATAGGAAAAAAATCAAAATATGTAAACGGTATTGATATGAATTTGGGCTATAAAAAATTTAATCTATTCGCAAATGCAGGATATAATGATTATAATTTTCAAAACTCCGGTTATTTAAAGAGAAGAAACCCAGATTCTCAATTAGATTATCTGTTATCAATAGGAAATATTAACAGATATGTAAAAGTAGGAACTGATTATTTTATAAACTCTCAAAATACGTTATCAGTTTATACGCAACAATCAGGAAATAACTTACGAGTGGATAATGAAAGTACCGATAGTAATAATTTAATGAAAAGTATAATAAATCAGTCACAGAAAGATAATTCAAAATATCAGGAGTATGATTTATTTTATAAATCAAAATTCGATAAATCGGATCACGAATTAGAACTTCAAGCAAATTTTAATAAAAATAATCAAGATAGATTTAGAAACTCTTCTATAAGTTTAAAGGAAAAAAATCATATTGAAGAAAAAAATATCAGAGCAAATTTGGATTATTCAAATCCTCTTTCTGATAAAACTATGTTTACGGCAGGTGCTGAATTAAGGCTTAACAGATACAATGACAATTACGAAAGTGCCCAGGCAAATGTATACAAATTCGAACGGGATATTTATAGTTTATATGCAGAATACAAAAAACAATGGGAGAGAATTGGTTTGAAAGCCGGTATACGTGGTGAGCTTACAGATACAAAAGCAACATCAGATTTTACTAATTCAGTTCAGGTTAATACAACAGATGTGCAAATTTATCCTACTTTACATACCAGTTATAAATTAGGAAAAGAAAAAAAAATGGAATTGTCTTTCAATTATTCACGAAGAATTGATCGTCCGTGGGCAGGAATACTCTCTCCGGTTCCTCAATTTGTAGTCGGAACAATAATTATTTCAGGTAATGATAAATTAAAGCCTGAATTTACTAATTCATTTCAGGTAGGAACCTCTGCTAATATTGGAAAATTAAATGTGGAAGCTGGTATTTTTTATAGAGATATTAAAGACGCAATCAGTCAAAGATTTGTAGAGCATCCGAGTTATATTGAAATTATTAACGAGAATACGAAAGCCAATGCTCAGTATGGAGGTGAATTTGATTTAAATTTTTCTGCTTACAAATGGTGGAAAAATAATTCTTCTTTGGAGTACTATTGGGGAGAAGTGTCTGGATTAAAGCAGGAGCAGTGGACTAAAAGGAATATTGACAAATATATATTTAAAACAACCAATAATTTTGTTCTTAATCCTTCTTTAAGTATTCAACTTCTAGCTCAATATTATTCTAAGTCAAAGGACCTCTATAACTCATATAATGAACAATGGAAAGTAGATATTTCATTGAGAAAAATGTTGATGAACAATCAATTAAGTATCAGTATAAGGTTGGCTGACGTATTCAATACCAACCATTCGGAATATCAAATGATCAACCCATCTAATCTCAAAGGACGTTCTGATTGGGAAAGCAGAAATATAAGTTTTTCTGTTCGTTACAATTTAAATTCTGGGAAAGTTAATAGAATAAATAAAAAAGTTTTTGACGAGAACACTAAAAAAGGAGGAGGAATTATGTGATTTTTCTTTCAAACATTTGATACATTAATTTTGCAGGTAATTTATTTTTTAATAGTTACCTGCTTTTTAACGTTTATAGGTTTATTTATATAAAGGAATATTTAACACGTTTTGTACATAATCGGAAATTACCGGAATAACTTTTTCAGGCTTCAATAAAAGATAAAAAGGTTCAGGTGTTTTTAGAATCTCTTTAACAGAGTGTTGTTTGTATATTTCGGGGTTTATATCTGTAAGGTGAAAACTTTGATGTATAAACAAATTTTCATAACAGCCCCAGTCTTTCCGGAATTTATGTGGGGAAAAGATTGAAAATGTAGGTTTTAAGAGAGCTTTTGCGATATTTACCGCTCCCCCTTCATTAGCAATAAGAGCATCTGAATTTTTTAAAATAGCTGCAAATTCTCTTACTGAAGATCCCAATATAGATGTAAATATCTTATCTTTTTGTGAAACCGAAGAAAGGATTTGATCTACATCTTTTTGTTGAGAAGGTACGTAATTAAACAATATATTAATATCAAAATTTTCAAGTAAAAAATTGGTCAATTCTGCCATATAGGCTAAAGGCCAGGACTTATCCAGGCTGCTTCCTAAAACACCCAGTATAATAACCGGTTTATTAAAATTAACCCCCTCCTGGGACATATAGTCTCTGGCGTTATTTATTTCTTCATCGGTAAGAAATATTTCCGTCTGAAAATCAATAGTCGTAAAATCTTTAAAGAATGGAGATAATAATAAACATCGGTTTTCAATGGAAGTACAATGAATAAGCATAGGTTCTTTTTCTTCTTTATAAACATCTGTATAAAAATGTTTGAAAAAGGGTTTGTCGAAGCTGATTTTTTGCTTAGCGCTGGAAAGCAGAGTAATAAAACGGCTTTGTAACTTTGCATAGGGATCAATTAATATATCATACTTTTCATTTCTGATTTGTTTGGTATATTTCCAAAGAACCGAAATTTTTTTTAGTTCTTGGTCATCAAAGGTAATAACTTTATCTATGTATGGGTTATTCTCTAATATACTTACGGCTTTATCATAGCAAAAAAAATGAACACTAAGGTCAGGAATGCTTTTTTTTAAATTTTTAGCCAGTACACTGGCTACCAAAACATCTCCTATAAATTTGTTTTGAATGATAAGTGCTTTTTTCAATGGATTAAATTTTAGATGGTAATACAGATGAAAATAAAATAAAAATTTCGATAGTTAATGTCAATATATGAAAAAAATTATTCATAGTTTAAGACATAGGCCATGTAATAATTGTTGATTTTTTTGTATCGGGCATAATACTTTACGCTGGCTTTTTCATCAATAATCCAGCAGGTGATGGGTTTATCACCCTTTAAACTGAATGGTTCCACCCTGTAATGATTTAAAAAAGACCATAAGTTTCCCTGGTGTATTTTATATAAAGCTTCTTTTAGTCCCCAGATGATATGAAAATAATCTTTTTCCTGTTCTTTAGGAATAAATTTAAATTCATCTTCACGAATAAACTTATATTTAATGTTATTAATTTTATTATCTCTTTCCAGCTCAATGTCTACTCCTATATTAAAAGAGGAGGCACCTACGCAAACCATTCCGTGAGAATGAGTGACAGAGATGTTATATGTACCTTCAACGAAAGGTTTTCCTTCGGGGGTATATTGCACTTTTTCATCCAGTCCCAGAGCCATAAGACAGGCTCTAAGTCCAAGATACTCACGTTTCCTTTTAGGAGTTAACGATTCATATCTTTCTTGACGCTTATTGTTCAGTTTGAGAATACGAAGCAATTCTTCATTGGTCTCGCTTACTTTCCATGTAACAATTCTGGTGAAATAGTCTGGTATAATAAAGTCTACGATGGGCATTCTGTGGTGAATTGAAAAGTAAATATAAGAAATAAACTACTTATACACCAAATATGTCTGAAATTCCTATATTTCAGAATTAAAATAGACTTTATAATAGAACATTTTTTTCTCATCATCATACCCCTGTTCCATGAAGTCTTCAGAAGATTCAGGTGAGTTTATATCCAGCTTAATCTGTATGTTGGTATCCAGTTTAATATCAGTTTTAATCTTTCTTTTTTCCCGGTTTAAGGCAGGAGTAGATACATCAAATATTTGAGAAAACTCAATATTGGAAGACTCAGCATAATCTTTTTTATAATTTTTAAATTCTTCTGCTACCTCATACGTATCCAATATTTCTTTTTCAAGAATTTCTTCGGTTATAGTTTCATTTTCGTTAAAAACCTGAAGGCAATTACTTATAAACTCTGTCTGGGCTTTTTTTCCTTTCTCTTCAAAAATAACTTGCTGAGAAAAATCAGAGAGCAGATTGATGTAATTCTTTGTCTGATAAGAGTCATCCTTAATGTAGTCTACATCTAAAAAAGATTTTTTCCAGTATTCCGATTCAACACGTGCATCATCATGTATTAACGAAAGGTAACCGGAGTCTTTTTGAACGTTAAGAATGATACACCCTTTATCCAGAGATGAATTTAAACGATATCCTTTTTGAATTGCGCATTCTACAATATCAGAATGTCTGAATCGCAAAAATTTATTTTTGTTTTCGAGTTTAAAAATACCGATGCCGGATATTTTAGATTCCTGACCCGTATCAATACCTTCCAGCAAAGCGATAAAAACCTCGCCACTTTTTATCTGAGGGTGATTGGATCTTTCATAAAGATGATCCAGTACTTTGTCTGAAAATTCAACAAAGTCTATAGAATCATCAAACATTTCTTTGCAGAGAGAATATAATATATTAAAGTTGATATCTTGAGTATAATGAGTAAACTGATAGTATTCCGTCAATTTTTTAAAAGGAGACATAAAAAAAGGAAGAAGTTCTTCCTCTTCTTTTTCATTGAGATGGAATAAATCACCGGCATAGGTGTTTTTTTCTTCCCGTAATTTATTTCCAACAGATTGCAATGTTAATTTGGTTATCACTGCAGTTTTCAGATTAATCATCATAATTATAGACTTGAAACGAAATGCAAAAATAACTTTTTAAAAAAATACAATTCAACGAAAATTAAATTAATTTAAAAAAATAGATAATTAACTTTTTAATCTTCCAGACTTTTAAATTCTCCTTGTGATGAGAAGAGCAGTTCCAGCCCGTTAGATATTTTTATTTCCTGTCTTCCGAAATTTTTCCTTTCAGCTTTTAAAATTTGAGTACCGGGAAAGTGGGAGGCTAGATAAAATCCGATTTTTTGAGAAAAAACGGAATAATCAATGGTAGCATATTTTGCATCAATCTCTGTCCAGTTTCCTTGAGAATCAAAATTTATTTCCATTCCATGGGTAAATTTGACTTCATATTTTGTACTAAAAAATTTCTGCTCTCTAATTATATAATTTAAATTATGATGAGCATAATGACGTTGAATAAATGCTGAGGCTTTCTCAGGTAACTGGTCTTTCGTTACAATGGTCTCACCTACGGAATAAAAACGCATAGAGATAAAAACTATGGAGGCACAAATTAAAATTCCTAGAACTATTATTTTGTATTTCATTACAACTAATTTTAATAACGGGATACAAACCTAAATGTAAATTTAGGAAAGAATTAGGAATTTAATTTTCAGGCACAGAGAGTTAAATATAATGTTCAAATCTTTTTTGAGAATAATAAGAAATTTGAAATTCATTATTTTCTGACAAAAAACCCAAGGCTAAAGATAATTTTTCATTTAAGTTGGAAACCCCTACTTTATCATTTATATGTTCATTAATAGGTTCTTCCAGTACTTCTATAACAATAGCCGGTTGATTATATTCGGGTTTTTTTCTGTTTTTTAGACCTGTCTTCCATTGTACTAAATCGCCAACTTCAAAAACAGATTTTTTATTATAATTTTTTGCTATGTTTTTTAACTTAGAAATATATTCCTCGTTGGCATTATTATCTTGCCGGTTGAGAATTTTAGGTTCAAATTTATTTTTAATAAGATTGTTTTTTCTTACAGAAAGCTTTGTATTTTCTTCCATTTATAAAAGAATTTATATTTTTATTTTCTAACATACAAGTAACATTAAGCATAAAGCTTACTCCATAAAATATTAAGAGAATGATATCTCATACATATACAGGTTAACAGCATAGATTGTATATGTTAAAGGACTATACAAAGAGTTGAAAATGTTATTAATCAATAGTTTGGAGAGGTGAAGTAATAAAGAGCGAATTTTTTTATTACATATTATTGAAAAATAAGTTATCGGACAACAACGTTTTGCAAATAAATTAATTAATTTTATTATTAGTTAAATTTAAAATCATAGTATTTTTTTATTAATGATGTATTATTATATATTTATTACCTTATAATGAAAAAGAAATGTTTGCAAAATTAAACAATATTTTATAATAAATGTATTATTTAGGTAAAATAAATAAATTTTAACATATTATATACTGATTAACAAAATGATATGTAAATAAAAGTATTAAAACAAAATAAATCTTTTTTTATATTAAAAGACTTTATATGATCCGTTGAATAAATTTAAAAAACACTGAGCAAATGGCTTAATATTTAATGGATTAAAGAGAGAATAAACAACAGAGTTGTAATTATATTGTAAAAAACTAATTATATAATTTGGTAAATTTTAAAACTATGAAAATCATTAAAAGTATATTGAATAGATAATTTAGGATAAGAGTTAATTATTGTTTTAACTAAGGATAAGCCTAAGCCTGTAGACTGGGAGTCATTCGAATTTCTGTAAAATCGGTTAAAGATGAGTTGTTCGTCAAGTACTGTTTGAATACTGGTATTTTGTATGAGGAAATAGTCTTGGCTTATAGTAATAATAATTTTACCTGTAGGGTAATTATGGATAATGGCGTTTTTTATCAAATTATTAATCAAAGTTATAGCAAGCCCTTTATTCATATTAAATTCAAAATTACCAATCTCTGTAAGTTCGATTGAAATTTGTTTATATTCAGCAAAGTCAGTAAAATCAGTTAAGCTGTTTTTAATTATATCATTAAAAGATATATTTTCATTTTCATGAAACTGGTTATTTTCAATACGGGTCAGCAGTAATAAAGATTTATTAAGTTTAACCAGACGATTTAAACTGTTGGTAATAGAAGAAATTCCTTCTAATTGTTTTTCTGTAATTTGAGGATCTTCCGCTAAAAGTTCTAGTTTATTGATGGATATAGCTAATGGAGTTTGAAGCTCATGAGCGGCATTAGATATAAACAATTTTTGTTGATTGAAGCTATTCTCGTTTCGGATCATCATTTTTTCAATTTCATTTTCCAAGTCTTTAAATTCTTTAATCTTTGTTTGAGTGGATGTAAAGCTGGATTTATTTCCCGGAATATATTTTTTTAATTTATTTAATAAATCATAAAATGATTTCCATACCTTTTTTAATAAAATATAATTTAATAAAAAAATGCTTATTATAAGAACCAGATATAAAACCAATAAAGCAATACTTAAATCGGCAAGTAAATCATCTTCTTCAATCATAGAAGTTTTCACTTCCAACTTATAAGGGTTATTATCAGAATCGTAGAAATAAGCGGTTAATAATCTTACAGGCTCATCTTCGTCATCAAACTCCAGATATTCCTGAGTAGTAATAATTTTGCTTTTAGAAGGATAATCACCTTCCGGCATAGGAGTAATTCTGAAATTATTAATTCCGAATTCCCGGGTATTTAAAATTTCAGGATCTTTATATGCTTCCTTAATAATTTCAATTTTAGAGTTTTTGAGTCCATCATCTATATTATCATACACTTCATCTAAAATAAAAGCATAAAAAAGAGCAGCCCAAAGAGAAATTACAAGTAAGAGTGCAATCGTAAGGTATTTCAGTGTATAATTATGTAAACGCATACAAAAAGTAAGATTAAATCATTTTGTATCCTAAACCATATACCGCTTGAATATTGATGTCGGCTTCATGATCCTTAAGCTTTTTTCGTAAATTTTTTACCTGGGAATAAACAAAGTCCAGGCTGCTTGCCTCATCCATATAATCGCCCCAAACATGTTCTGCAATAGCTGTTTTAGATATTAACCGGTTAGGATTTATAAGGAAATAATAAAGTAGATCAAACTCTTTTTTAGTAAGATTAAGTAAAGAAGAATTTACTTCAACCGTTCTGTTTTCAGGAGACATTTTAATATTGTTCCATACAATTAAGGATTGTCCGTTATGATTGTTTCTTCTAAGCACGGATTTTATGCGGGCATGAAGTTCTGCAAGATGAAAAGGTTTAGTCAGATAATCATCAGCACCTAAATCTAATCCTTCAATTTTATCGTCCAAAGAATCCTTTGCAGAAATTATAATTACAGAATCCTTTTTACCCTCATTTTTTAAATTTTTCAATAAGTCCATACCACTTCCATCAGGAAGCATAATATCAAGAAGAATACAATCATAATCAAAAGATATGATTTTGTCTAACCCGGTCTTATAATTATTGGCAGATTCAACAATATGCATTTCTTTTTCCAGGGATTGGCAAATCACTTGGCATAATTCCGGTTCATCTTCAATTACAAGTATTTTCATATTATTCAATTAAAGAATGTAAAAATACACATTTTATTTATGGCATTAAATCCCGGTAAATTACTAAATAAAGTATATTTGTATACTATTTCGTATCAAATTAATATACCTATATAAATATGAAAAATTCACAAGCTATTATTCTAATACACTGCCCTGATCAGCCCGGATTGGTTGCTGCTGTTACAGATTTTATTAATGTTAATGGGGGGAATATCATCAATCTGGAACAACATGTAGACAAGCAGGAAAATCAGTTTTTTATGCGTATAGAGTGGGATCTTTCAAATTTTGTTATTCCCAGAGACAAGATAGAAGACTATTTTGAAACCTTATATGCAAAAAAATACAATCTTACTTTTAGCTTGTATTTTAATGATTATAAACCTAAAATGGCAGTTTTTGTATCTAAAATGTCTCACTGCCTGTTTGATATACTGGCAAGATATACGGCAGGGGAGTGGAAGGTAGAAATACCGTTGATAATAAGTAATCATGAAGATTTACGATGGGTGGCAGAAAAATTCGGGATTAAATATTATGTTTTAAAAATTAACAGTACAAATAAAGAAGAAATAGAAGCAGAGCAAAAGCATTTGCTGGAAGAAAACCAAATTGATTTCATAGTACTGGCCCGTTACATGCAAATATTGTCTGATCAATTCATTATAAATTATCCCGATAAAATTATAAATATACATCATTCGTTTTTACCCGCTTTCGTAGGAGCACGGCCTTATCATGCTGCATATGAGCGTGGAGTCAAGCTTATAGGAGCTACAAGTCACTACGTTACCGCAGAGCTGGATGCAGGGCCGATTATAGAACAGGATATAACCAGAATAACACACCGGGATAGTGTTCAGGATTTAGTTCGAAAAGGAAGAGATTTGGAAAAAATAGTTTTATCCCGGGCTATAGAAAGTCATATTAACCGGAGGGTTTTGGTTTATAAGAATAAAACCATTCTGTTTTCATAGTTTACTATGTTGCTCATAGCAATTATTGTGGAGCATATAGAGAAGCAAACTTATAATTATTTTATATTTGCAGACATTTATTCAAATTTTAATAATGAGTACTACTTTAGAAAAAGAAATACACAGGCGTAAAACCTTTGGAATTATTTCTCACCCCGATGCAGGTAAAACCACACTTACTGAAAAATTGTTGCTTTTTGGAGGCGCTATTCAGGAAGCAGGAGCTGTAAAAAGCAATAAGGTAAAAAAAGGAGCCACTTCGGATTTTATGGAAATTGAAAGGCAAAGAGGTATTTCTGTAGCTACTTCGGTATTGGCTTTTGAATATAAAGGAAAGAAGATTAATATTCTGGATACTCCCGGACACAAAGATTTTGCAGAAGATACCTATAGAACTTTAACCGCCGTAGATTCGGTTATTGTGGTTATAGATGTGGCTAAAGGAGTCGAAGAACAAACAGAAAAGCTGGTTGAGGTCTGTAGAATGAGAAACATACCTATGCTTGTTTTCATTAACAAATTAGACAGGGAAGGAAAAGACGCTTTTGATTTGCTTGACGAAGTTGAGCAAAAATTAAAACTGAAAGTTACCCCTTTGTCCTGGCCCATAGGTATGGGATTAGATTTTCAGGGAATCTATAACATGTGGGAAAAAAAATTAAAATTTTTCACAGAAGAAAGAAAGCAAAAAATAGGAGACACCATTGAAATTGAGGATATAAACGATCCCTCACTTAACGAATGGGTAGGAGAAAAAGCTGCGGAAAATTTGAGAAATGATCAGGAGTTGATAGCATCTGTATATCCGTCTTTTTCTAAAGAAGAATATTTGAAAGGAGCATTACAGCCGGTATTTTTCGGTTCTGCTTTAAATAATTTTGGTGTTCAGGAACTTTTGGATGCCTTTGTGGAGATAGCCCCTAATCCGTTACCTAAAATGAGTGATGTTCGGTTAGTTAAACCTGAAGAAGAAGGATTTACAGGTTTTGTTTTTAAAATTCATGCTAACATGGACCCTAAACATAGAGACCGTCTTGCGTTTGTCAAGATAGTATCGGGAACATTTAAAAGAAATACAAACTATCTTCATGTTCGTCAGAATAAAACAATGAAGTTTAGCAGTCCGGCAGCTTTTTTTGCAGATAAAAAAGAAGTGGTGGAAGAAAGTTTTCCCGGCGATATTGTCGGGTTGCACGATACAGGAAATTTCAGGATTGGAGACACCCTTACAGAAGGTGAAAAATTAAACTTTAAAGGAATCCCTTCATTCTCTCCCGAACATTTCCGGTATATTAATAACGATGATCCAATGAAAACCAAGCAGCTGGCCAAAGGAATAGATCAGCTGATGGATGAAGGGGTTGCTCAGCTCTTTACAATGGAAATAAACAATCGTAAAATTATAGGTACTGTAGGAGCCCTTCAGTATGAAGTAATACAATATAGATTGGAACATGAGTATTCAGCCAAATGTAGTTACGAACCCGTTCATATACATAAAGCCTGCTGGGTGGAATGTGATGATGAAAAATCGGAAGAATTTTTAGAATTCAAACGAGTAAAACAAAAATTTCTGGCCCGCGATAAATTTGGCCAGTTAGTATTCCTGGCAGATTCAGCCTTTAGCATTACTATGACTACGGATAAATATCCTTCCGTAAAACTGCACTCAACCAACGAATATTAATCCAATAATATAATAAAAAAGAAAGAGAGGTAATTTTTACCTCTCTTTTTTTGTTATCTTACCACGTAAAAAGCAATACCTTCAGCTTGATAGCCGTATTTACCACCGGCAACTTCCGAGCTGTTTATAGTGTAAAAATGGTCTGGTTTGTTACCCCCTTTATAATATCTGTAAACAGGAATTGTATTGGGCTGTGCGCTTTGATAAGCATATCCGGTAATTCCTTCATATCTCCAGCCACCCTGGCCACCGCCTTTCAGCTCATTCCAGTTTAATGTAGACAAACGATCTCCGTTAATACTATTAAAATATCTGTAAATAGGCAGAGTATTACTTACCTGCTGAGAATAGACCTTACCTAATACACCTTCATAATACCTGTTGCCTAATTCTGCAAAATTAGAAGTATAGAAATGCTGAGCATTAATATTATATCGATATAAATTTCTAAGTTCAGCACTTGGTTTAGGCTTAGGATATTCCTGAGAAATAAAGTTTTTATCAGTTGCAGATAAAGCGGTATTCCATCCGCTGGACCATCCGTTCAAAGTTAATGAAGCAGGAAAAGAATACAGCATAATCGATTGACTGTCAAAAGATGAATAATTGGTTACCGTGCTGCTGTATTTGTTTATAATATTATTATCTACCTGTGCAGTGGTCCAGTAATTAGGAGCACCCCCATAATAAGAATAAACTTTGGCCTTGTTCCACTGGATATTGGCTGCCGGATTCTGATGCTCGTGTATAAGTCCTAAAGCATGTCCGAATTCATGAATTACGGTTCTTGAAAATTCAGTGTCCGGCGTAGAGTTGTTAAACCAGCCAAAATTCATAGAAGGCTTGCTTTGGTCAATTCGTTTTGAATCTGTGCCTAAATAAGACCAGGATCCCCCGCTGTTATCAAAGTTAATTCTTATATCTGCACTCTGATTTGCATTTACATATACAAATTTAAGGTTGGCATATTGCATCCATTGATTGGCAAATTGCTTTACTTTGTTTTGTAAAAAAGCATTACCGTTTAAAAATTTGATAGTAATAGTTTGTCCGTTTTCCCATTTTTTTGACTTCAATAAAGCTCCGTGAGTAGTTAATTTGGGATTTTCTAAAAGATCTTCCGGTACAATAGCATCTAAACATAGATGTTCTTTGGCATTTGATTGAATATCGGTTGAGGATACCGGATTAATAGATTCGTCGCTACACGACGATAAAAATAGCACGCATGCTATAAAGAAAAGGTTAAAATAGTTCTTCATGATAATTATTTGTTTTAATTTAACCAAATATAATAATTTTTATTTGTAAATTATCTTGAAATATTATATTATTAAAAACTTGCTAATATATCTTAATCCTTGCAGACCTTTGCTACAGTTGAAAATTCAGCATGAGTATAAAAAGACAGCTAAAGGCTTGGTCATTCTTATATTCAGAGGAAGAGCAGAAAATAAAGACTTATTTATGTAAGAAAAACAGGATTTTTTTTGTCATTATGTCATATATTTAACGAAGGCGTCTGACAAATAATTCTAAATTACTTCATGGCATAATCATTGAAAATAGTTACAGTGAAATTTTAATATCATTAATTTAGTAATAAAAGAAAAAACATAAATATGAGCAAAATTATTGGAATAGACTTAGGAACTACCAACTCATGTGTGGCAGTTATGGAAGGAAGCGACCCTACTGTTATAACTAATGCAGAAGGAAAAAGAACCACTCCTTCAGTAGTGGCTTTTATGGAAGATGGAGAAATTAAAGTAGGAGACCCTGCAAAAAGACAAGCGGTGACTAACCCTCACAACACTGTTTATTCTATAAAAAGATTTATGGGAACTAAATATTCATCTGATGCCAGTGAAGTATCCAGAGTTCCTTATAAAGTAGTAAAAGGTGACTCAGACACACCCAGAGTAGATATCAACGGAAGATTATATACACCACAGGAAATTTCAGCCATGATTCTTCAGAAAATGAAAAAAACGGCAGAAGATTTCTTAGGAGAAACTGTAGACAGAGCGGTAATTACCGTACCTGCGTACTTTAACGATGCACAAAGACAAGCAACTAAAGAAGCAGGTGAAATTGCAGGGTTAAAAGTAGAAAGAATTATAAATGAGCCTACAGCCGCAGCATTGGCCTATGGGTTAGATAAAGCACACAAAGATCAGAAAGTAGCGGTTTACGATTTAGGAGGAGGTACTTTTGATATTTCTATCCTGGATTTAGGAGACGGAGTTTTTGAAGTATTATCTACCAACGGAGATACACACTTAGGAGGAGATGACTTTGACGATGTTATCATCAACTGGTTGGCAGGTGAATTCAAATCAGCAGAAGGAGTAGATTTAAAAGCAGACCCTATTGCTTTACAACGATTAAAAGAAGCAGCAGAAAAAGCGAAAGTAGAATTATCATCCTCTGCACAAACAGAAATTAATTTACCTTACATCACTGCAACAGCTTCAGGGCCTAAACACTTGGTTCAAACTTTGACTCGTGCAAAATTCGAGCAATTGGCAGCTGACCTGGTTAAAAGATCTATGGAGCCTTGTAAAAAAGCATTGGAAGATGCAGGATTAAAAACTTCAGATATAGACGAGGTTTTATTAGTAGGAGGTTCTACCCGTATTCCTATTATACAGGAAGAAGTGGAAAAATTCTTCGGAAAAAAACCATCCAAAGGAGTGAATCCGGATGAGGTGGTTGCCGTAGGAGCCGCTATTCAGGGAGGGGTATTAACCGGAGATGTAAAAGATGTATTATTATTAGACGTAACTCCGTTATCTTTAGGTATTGAAACCTACGGAGGAGTTTTCACTAAATTAATTGATGCCAATACGACCATCCCTACCAAAAAATCGGAAACTTTCTCTACCGCAGCAGACAATCAGCCCGCTGTAACCATTAGAGTAGGACAAGGAGAAAGACCTATGTTTAACGATAACAAAGAAATCGGTAAATTTGATTTAGTTGACATTCCACCGGCACCTAGAGGAGTTCCTCAAATCGAAGTTACTTTTGATATAGATGCTAACGGTATCTTAAGTGTATCGGCTAAAGACAAAGGTACAGGTAAAGAGCAATCCATCAAAATACAGGCTTCTTCCGGTTTAAGCGAAGCGGAAATCGAAAAAATGAAAAAAGAAGCAGAAGCAAATGCTGAAGCAGATAAAAAACGTAAAGAAGAGGTTGATAAGCTGAATGCTGCTGACGGAATGATTTTCCAAACGGAAAAACAAATAAAAGAATTTGGAGACAAATTACCGGCAGACAAAAAACAACCGATTGAAGATGCCTTGGCAGAATTGAAAAAAGCCCATGAAAGTAAAGATATTGCTGCTATAGACGTAGCAATGGAAAAAATTAATACGGCATGGACAGCCGCATCTGAAGATTTATACAAAGCAGGTCAAAACCCTGAGGCAGCTGCCGGAGCACAACAAGGCGCAGATCAGGCAGGTGCAGGACAACAAGGGGGAGATAATGTAGAAGATGTTGACTTTGAAGAAGTAAAATAAGAAAAGATTACAAACGATAATCAAAAATAAACAAACCGCAGTAAAGCATATATTTACTGCGGTTTTTTCTTGTAAATATTTTTAGTTCGGTACTATAAGAATGCAGAAAAAAAGAATTATATTACCTTATTTCAGGTAGAGCCAGAAACAGATTTATATCAAAAATTTTTCTTTATATAGTCCTTTACTTCACCGTAAGCTCTTGCATACGTAGCCAGCTGGTTCAGCAGTTCATAATCATCTTTGTTGAGCATACCTTTAGCAACCTCCAGTATATTATAAATATGAATTCTTGTAGATTCACTAAGACTCTCCTCTTCCAGAAACAAACATTTTTGAGCAACCTCCAATAAAGATTCCATAGTAAAATGAACATACTCATAATTAACTTCCTTTTCATAAAAAGGATCGTATTCCTCAATAGACTCAATCATGCTTTTTTCCAGTTCCTGAAGTCTTTCCGTACAAGTGGGCTTTTCGTGCTTCATTTTTACGCTTTTTTGTGACAAAGTAACTGCAGGTTGATGGTAAAACCTATCAGAGCAACCAATAGTATATTGAAAAAATTAGTAATAATATTAGTAACACTAGTAATAAAAAAATAAGCTAAAGAAATTAAATAGTGGATGAATTAATTTTCCTATTTTTGTGAGTAAGTAAATTTATAATCAGAATTAATGGAAGCAACTACAGCAAAAAAGAATAACCACGGAGCCAATGTAAGACGATGGAGAGAATGGAGAAACATAAACCAGGATGTACTGGCAGAAGAAATTGGCGTATCACAGGCTACTTTATCTACCTACGAAAAGAAAGAAAAGCTGGAACAAGACATTTTGGAGAAAATTGCTAAAGCCTTGGATATTCCTGTAGAAGCCATTACTGAATTAGAACAGGGCGCTGCTATAAATATTATTTCAAGTACTTTACATGATAATTCTGGTTCAATATTTAATCAACCTACCTTTAATACAGTAGATAAAATAGTAGAATTATACGAAAAACTACTGGAAACCGAAAAGGAAAAAGTGAGACTTTTGGAAGAGGTTTTGAAAGGGAGGGGGTAGATTACTTGATAGAACAAAAGTCATAAGATCATTAATTATAAAAAGTATAGATTAAATTATATTATTTATGAAATATTTTCCACGGTAATATGTAAATTTAATGAAAATAAATATATTTTATTCTTGGCAATCAACTACTAGTACAGTTTATAATAAAAATTTCATTAGAAAATGTATAGATAAAGCTATTAAAAACCTTAAAAATAAGCCTGAATTAAAAGGTGTTGAATATTATATAAACGATAGTGTAAGAGGTGAGCCAGGATCTCCACCTGTAGCGGGGAAAATATTTGAACGAGTTAAAGAATGTGAAATATTTATTGCAGATTTGTCTGTTGTAAATAATGAACAATCATGGTTAATAAGACTTATTAGACGTTTTAAATGGGCTAAATTAAAGCCATTTCAAAATAATAATGTTATAATGGAATATGGTGTTGCTTATAGTGAACTAGGGGTAGAACGTATTATTGGTGTATTAAATTCATTTTATGGTTCGCCTAATGATAATCCAGATAATATACCTTTTGATATTAGACATTTACGCTTTCCTATTGAATATAATTATTCTAAAAATAAAAATAAAGATAAAGTACAGAAGGAATTAATAGATGCTCTAACCAAAGCAATTAAAGGTTCTTCTCTTTATGTCTTAAAAAATCAGAAAGAAAAATACAGGCCTTTTAAAACTTGGAATGATTGGAATTCTGTATTTGATAGTTCTCAGAAATTTCATAAAAATGAATTTATTGAGGGTGTAATCCATGAAATTAAGGAATCTATTGTTACAAAAAAAGAAAGTTTAAGATTGATTGGACTTTCCGGACTTGGGAAAAGTAGAGTTTTATTAGAAACTTTTAGACCTATCGAAGGAGATCAGGGAAGTTTATTTCTATCAAGCAGGGTTCTTTATTATGATTTTCAGGAAAACTCAACATTAGCTTTGGAGCAATTTATTATCACTTTCCAAAATGAAGATGAAGATAGAATTATAATATTAGATAATTGTAATATAAAAATTCATAAACAATTATTGGAATATTTAAAGAAAACTAATAATAAACTTTCTTTGATTACTATTGATTCTAATCCTGAAGAATCAGAACTAGGAATGTTAAATATAAATTATATTCATATTAAAACAGAAGATTTAAAAGATATTGTTGGTGAAATAATAGATGAAGACTTTTCATATTTAGAAAAAGAACAAAAGGATAAAATAAAGGAATTCTCACAGGGTATACCTTTGATGGCAACTCTTCTTTTAGAAAGCGCAAAAAATGGAGGAGTAACAACAGTTAATCTTGGTGATACCGAATTATTAGATAAGTTACTTGGAGAAAAAGGAAAAGAAGAATTTAATAGAGGAATTCTTAGAGCATGTTCTTTGTTTGATTATATAGGATTTGATGGTGATTGTCAAAAACAATTAGAATATATTGCTAAGGATAGGAATATTACTAGTGTAGATATTTCAGAAGATACAGTACTAGTAGATAAATTTACTGAAACGTGTAATCATTTTTTAAAAAGAGGAATTTTTGAAAGAAGAGGAAGATATATTAGAATGAGGCCATTTCCTTTAGCTGTATATTTAGCTGAAGAATGGTTAGATACTTGTACGGCTGAGAAAATGTCAAGAATTATAGAAAATATTTCTAATATTGAGGAAGAAGTACATAAAAGAAACATTTCAGATTCATTTGCTAAGCAAATGAGGTACTTAAATTTTAATCCTAAAGCAATTGAAATTATTGAGAAATTAGTAGTTTTTGGCCCTTTTCATGATGCGAAAGTTTTAAATACTGAATTGGGTTCACGCCTCTTTCGCTCATTTGTAGAAGTGAACCCAGTAGCTACATCAAATACTCTTTGGAATGTTTTTGGAGTAATGTCAACAAAAGAGTTATCAGGAATCTATGAAGGAAGAAGAAATTTAGTCTGGGCATTACAAAAGTTATGTTTTGATAGGAGGACTTTTGAACAAAGTGCCAAAACTTTATTTTTATTTGCTTTAGCTGAGAATGAAAACTGGTCTAATAACGCAACAGGAGAATTACTGCATTTATTTAGAATCTTTTTGCCTGGTACTGAAGCAGATTTTACACAAAGATTTAATGTATTAAAATGGTGTTATAATAGAGAGGATGAAGATTCGAAAAGCTTAGCTTTAAAATGCGCAAAATCTGCATTAGAGTCTTCCCATTTTTCTAGAATGATGGGAGCAGAGGAGCAAGGTATAACTAAATTAAAAGATTATGAACCTAAGGTTTATGAAGAAATTTATACATATTGGAAGAATATATTAGATTTGATTATTGAGCCAGTAAAAAATGCTGAAATAAATGCTGAAAATTGTATAGATGTTATTATAAGTTCCTTTCGTGCTATAACACGTTATGGTAAATTTGATCTTTTAGAAAGTTATCTTTTAATAATTTTTGATTTTAAAAAGTGGGATTTTGACCAAGGATTGAAAGCTTTGAAACAGGTGAGAAAATATGATAAAAAATTCTTATCTGAAAAACAATTAAATATATTAGAAGATTTTATTCAAAAACTGTCTAAAAATGATTTTAAATATAAATTTATAAATGCTTACGAACATTTTTATTTAGATTTTGAAGATATTTCATATGAAAAAGAGATTGAATATTTTAATAGTCTAGCAGTAGAGTTTATTCAAGAGGGATATTCTTGGGATGAATATTTTCCTATTTTATTTAGTTCAAAACCAAATTTTACATTTTATTTTGGAAATAAATTATATGAATTATTAGTATTTGATAATGATAAAAAATTAGAATTTATTGACAAAGCAATACATACTCTTGAAAATATACAGCCAGAAAATAGAAATTATTCAATTCTTGGCGGGTTTATAGATAAATTGGATGAAAAAAATAAAGCATTATTTTATAATAAAATTTTTAAAAGTTCTAAACTTCAAAATTCATTATTTTCTTTTATAAGCAATGATCTAAATGGTAAAGAATATTTTTATTATTTATTTAAACTTATAGAAATTAATCCTCAAAATATTGAAGAACTTTTTAAGTATACTTATAATCGTTCATTGTCAAACTCAAATACTAATGAATTAAAAGAGTTTTATAATCAATTGTTAGAAAAAAATGAAAAATCATACTTATTTATTTTTGAGTCTATCTTTAATATTGTATATGATTCCAAAGATTTAAACATAGAATTAAAAAGTTATATAAAAGAGATAGTGTGTCGATTTGGAAAAGAATTAGATTTTAATGATTATAAAATTTCAAATCTGATAGAAAAGATTTTAGAAAATGATGAAGAAACTGAATTTGCTAGACTTATCAATAAAATAATTATAGAAAATATTTCATATAAAAATACCTATCATTTGGATTTTGAAGTTAAAAAGATTTATGAAATTTTAATATCAAAATATTTTAAAGAAATATGGGATGATTTAAGTATTAGTTTAATTGGTAAGGATGACAACTATATTAAATTTTATGGGTTAAAACATATTTTAGGATCTAACAATGGAAGTTTAGGAGGAGGTGTAGGCATATTATTTAAAGGTGATTGGGAAACGATATTTAATTGGGCTAAAGAAAATAAGGAAATAGCGCCTGAAAGATTGGCTGCATTAATTCCTGTATATGCCGGTAATAATGACAAATATGATGAATTAAATCCAATAGCAATTAGGCTATTAGATAACTTTGGTGATAATCAAAATGTTGTTAATGAATTTAGTGCAAATATGGGGACATATTCATGGAAAGGTTCAATAGTACCTTTATTAGAAGCAAAAAAACAAGTTTTTAAATTTTTATCTAATCATAATATGGTAAATACTAGAGACTGGGCAAATGCTAAACTTAATTACATAAACAAAGAAATTGAAAATGAAAAAAATAGAGACCAAGAAATGTATCTATAAAACAATAATATATTATTATCCATTTTTGTGTTTTGTAAATAATAAAATGCCTTTATTTTGAAGATTTTTTAAAGTGAACATAAATAAAAATTAACTAAAAATTCAACATGAAAAATATTTTTTAAATGGAAATGTTTAAAAGAAAATGATATTTAGTTAGTGTTAATAGTTAGCTGAACTTAATAGCTTACAATGAAAAAATATTTAAATGTTATTATAATAAGTCATAAAAAGTTTATAAAGAAATAGAATATTTACACAGTTAGTAAGAAAATGAATGATTTGTTATCCAATATCAATAAAATTCATACTACAGAATTAGGAACATTAAGGATAAAGAAAAACCTTTCCCTGGAAATCGATGAGGTTGTCAGTTGGTGTAAGCAGCAAATACAGCAGGCAGACCGTATAAAAAGGAGAGGGAAGAACTGGTATGTGTATACTAAAGATGCGGTACTAACCCTACATGCCGGCAGCTATACTCTTATAACCGCTCATAAAAATAAAATTAAGGCATAAAGGAGTAAAAAATCTAAATTCTGTTTACCCGTTTAAACTACTTATGTCAGTATGCAGGAGTTCTTTTTTTCGAAAAAAAGAATATAAATATATTTTTTCTGTTAATTAAACTTGTCAAAAGTGTATAAATATTCTGAAAACGTAAAACTTGTTTGGTTTATGATCAATTGTCATGACCAGGCAAAATATATCTGCCTGCAATATGGCAGTAAAAACCATTAGATACGCAAAGGTCTACCTTTTAGCAGCAGTAAATACCGCTGTATTCCAAGACAATGTTTGAAATACTTGCGTTTCAGTAAAAATAAATTTTAGGAGCTAAACCTGCGTAAATAGTTGATACTAAATAAATAAAAACCAATAAGGGAAACTTTTTTCTTTTCGGAGTTTATTTATTGCCACAGAAATATAAAGTTGGTATGTTTTTAGCACACTATCTGGAAAAGATATAAATTGATCTTAAAATTAGGAAACAATAAATAAATTACGTAAGGTAAAACGCTTTTATAATAAATTATCATTTATTTATACGGATAGTACCTAAAATTGTAATTTAGAAAAAAAAAATAACTATATTTGCCCCGAATAGAGCTAAAGAAGAAATTTTTATAACCTAAATATCTGTATATGAAAATATAAGATAAAATCTTCAAAAGTTCTTTACAGGGAAGAAGATAAGTTGAGTATAAGTTTTTAATGAAATGTTAATTTTTGGCACGATATTTACGTATCGTTAACATAATTTAAAATAAAAAATTCTAAACATGTAGAGAATTTTACATTAGAATAAAGGTTAAATAAATTTTTTGAATTAAATTATTTTATAAAAAAGAAAATTATGAAAAAGTTAGTATTGTTTGCAGCAGTAGTTTTTGGATTATCAACTATGAACGCACAAAAAAACAGTATCTTATTAGGAGGTAATGTTGGTTACAGCCATACTGAAAACAAATTTGGAGGTGCAAAAGAAAAATTAGATTCTTACGATTGGTCTCCATACTTAGGTTATCAGTTTGCTGACAGATGGACAATAGCTGCTAAAGTTGCTTTCACTAAAGCTGATTTGAATGCAAGTTCTTTAGAGCAATTAGGATGGGTAGATGGAAACACAAAAACAACCAGAATCGGTGGTTTTGTACGTTACACACAACCATTAAGTGAAACATTTGCTGTTTACGGAGAACTAGGTGGTGGATGGCAAGAAGCTAAAACTAAAGGATACAACGCAACTACAAGTAACATCGAAAACAAAGCAGACGGTTACTACATTGGGTTCAATCCTGCATTATTCATTAATTTTAAAAATAACTTTGGTTTAAACTTCAGCATCGGAGGAGTTGAGTACAGCCATTTAAAAACTAAAGGTACTAATCTAAAACAAAGTACAGTAAATGTTACTTTCGGTAATGCCTTTAACATTGGTATCTCTAAAAACTTTTCTCTATAATTTTATAAATTAAATTCTGGAGTTAATCGTTTAAAAGTTATCTAAAAATTAATTAAAAAAGATTAAAATGAAAAAATTAATAATAGCAGCCTTTGCTTTTTTTAGCGTAATGTCTGTTCAGGCTCAGCAAGGATCTATCTTTCTGGGGACAGATTTAAGCTATCAAAGAGTGGACGGTTTCAACAATGCGAAAACAAATCAGGTATCATTCTCACCAAACATAGCTTATGGTATTGCTGATAACTGGTACATTGGAGCAAGAAGTACTATGAGTTTTTCTGAAAATTCAGCAAAAACTGATATGGGAGGTACTCTAGTTAAAATTAAAGATAAAACGTACGAAACTAAAATTGGAGGTTTTATCCGTTACAATCATTCATTCACAGATACATTCGGTATATTCGCTGATTTAGGTGCTGGTTACCAGCAATACAGATCTGACAGAACTCTTAGAGATTATTCCACAGGGTTAAACTACTCTGATGATACTCAAAGAGTAAGAGGATCAGGATACTATATCAACTTTGTTCCGTCTTTGTTTATCAACTTTAAAAATAACTTTGGTTTAAATGTTGCTTTTGGAGGTGTTGAATGGAATGACACAAAAACAAATACAGCTAGAGACTATGCTAATAATTACAAAAGCCAAAGCATAGATTTTACTTTCGGTAAATCTATAAGCGTAGGTGTAATTAAAAAGTTTACTTTCTAAAATAGTAAAATTAAATATAAAAAAGACCTCTGATTTTTCAGAGGTCTTTTTGTTTTTTAAAAACATGGAAACCAAAAAATCACTAATTAACCATAAAAAAGTATGGAGTGTAGTCGTAGGGCTGGGACTGACAGGACTATTGCTGACAGCCGGATTTTATTCCGGTTATATACGATGTAACTACCCGTCAAAAAAACAATATCCTATTCGGGGAATAGACCTGTCTGCACATCAGGGAACCATTGATTGGTCAAAACAGCACAACAAGGAAATTAATTTTGTTTACATAAAAGCTACCGAAGGAGGAGACTTTATCGATAAAAAATTTCAAGAAAATTGGAAAGAAGCAAAAAACAGAAATATAAACCGGGGAGCTTACCACTTTTTTACATTTTGTAATTCAGGCGAAGTGCAGGCCGAAAATTTTATTAAGGTTGTACCATATGATTCTAATGCGCTGCCACCTGTCATAGATTTGGAATACGGAGGAAACTGTAAGCTGAGGATATCCAGAAGTCAGTTACGTAAAGAGTTGAGAATATTTGAAAAAAAATTAGAAGAGCGCTATCATAAGAAACCCATATGGTATGTAACCCAGGAGTTTTATGAAGACTATATCATGGGAGACTCACAGAGCTACCGGCTATGGTTCAGGGATATATATTCAGAGCCTAAAATCAAAGATTCCCGAAACTGGATCTTTTGGCAGTATGCCAACCGCGGACATCAGAAAGGAATATCCACTTATGTAGATTTAAATGTATTTAACGGGAACGAAAACGAGTTTAAAAATCTCATGAAAATTGAATAAAAACCGTATTATTCAAAACTTGTAACAAAAGATTGCCGTAAGTTTTCATATATTTAAAAACACTCGGCTAAAATTGTTTGTCAACAATGATTAAATACCTAAATTTGTTAGTACGATAAAAAAATTAAATCCAAAATGGCATTATTAAAAATTAATCCGACCCAGACACAAGCTTGGAATTTATTAGAAGAACATTACAATCAAATAAAAAATAAACATCTTAGAGATTGGTTTAAAGAAGATTCAAACAGATTCGATAAGTATTCAATACAATTCAACGATATACTTTTTGATTATTCTAAAAACAGAATTGACGATAAAACGTTAGAGTTGCTTTTACAGCTGGCTGAAGAAACCAACCTTAAAGATGCTATAGAAAAACAGTTTAGCGGTGATAAAATCAATGGAACTGAAAACAGAGCGGTATTACACACTGCGTTAAGAAACAGAAAAAACACACCGGTACTGGTTGACGGTAAAGATGTAATGCCAGAGATAAATCAAGTTCTTGCTCAAATGGAAAGTTTTTCGGAAGCTGTCATCAGCGGCCAGTGGAAAGGATTTACCGGAAAAGAAATAACAGACGTGGTAAACATTGGAATAGGAGGTTCAGATTTAGGACCGTTAATGGTGGTTGAAGCATTGAAGCATTATAAAACAAGGCTTTCCATGCATTTTGTATCCAATGTAGACGGAACACATATAGCAGAAACGCTTAAAAACCTGAATCCGGAAACGACTCTCTTCATTGTAGCTTCCAAAACTTTTACCACTCAGGAAACCATGACCAATGCACATACGGCAAGAGAATGGTTTTTGAAATCAGCAAAAAATGAATCGGAGGTAGCCAAACATTTTGTAGCATTATCTACCAATGAAAAAGCAGTTACAGGTTTCGGAATAGACAAAGAAAATATGTTTGAATTCTGGGATTGGGTAGGAGGCCGTTATTCCCTTTGGTCAGCTATCGGACTAAGTATATGCCTTGCCGTAGGTTTTGACAACTTCGTACAGTTACTGGAAGGAGCAAACGAATCAGATTTACACTTCAGAAATGCTGAATTTAACCAAAATATACCGGTAATACTAGCTTTACTGGGAATTTGGTATAATAATTTTTTTAATGCCGAAACAGTAGCTCTTTTACCTTATGAGCAATATCTGCATCGTTTTTCAGCATACTTTCAACAGGGAGACATGGAGTCTAACGGAAAATATGTGGACAGAGACGGAAAAAAAGTAAATTACCAGACAGGACCGGTAATCTGGGGTGAGCCGGGTACCAACGGACAGCATGCTTTCTACCAGCTAATACATCAGGGAACCAAGCTTATTCCTTGCGATTTCTTAGCAGGAGCACAAACATTAAACAAAGTTTCGGATCAGCACGAGAAGCTACTTTCCAACTTTTTTGCCCAAACAGAAGCCTTGGCTTTCGGTAAAACTGAAGAACAGGTAGTTGAAGAGTTAAAACAACAAGGAAAGTCTGAACAAGAGATTAATTTTTTAAAACCGTATAAAGTTTTTGAAGGAAACAGACCAACCAATTCATTTTTATATAAAGTTTTAACACCCAAATTGTTGGGCGAGCTGATAGCTTTATATGAACAAAAAATATTTGTTCAGGGAGTTATCTGGAATATATTCAGTTTTGATCAGTGGGGAGTTGAATTAGGAAAGCAATTAGCCAATAACGTGCTTCCGGAGTTACTAACAGATGAAAAAATTTCATCTCACGACTCTTCAACTAACGGGCTTATC
This sequence comes from Apibacter raozihei, assembly GCF_004014855.1. NCBI lineage: Bacteria > Pseudomonadati > Bacteroidota > Flavobacteriia > Flavobacteriales > Weeksellaceae > Apibacter > Apibacter raozihei. Next base: position 3,190,625 of record NZ_CP034930.1, on the reverse strand, counting down.
AACGCCTATAAAAAAATGAGATAATACTTATCAAAATACAATTAAAGTACTCCGTAATTAATTTATTGCGGAGTATTTATATACATTTTAAATAAGCGACCATTCTATTTATTTGTCACTTTATTCTCTGCTTTAGGTATGGTATTTGCAAATTATACAATATAACCTAAAAAATAAATGTTATGATTCAAGAGAAAAATGAAGTTAAAGGCACCTATGATGACGCTACAAAAAACAAAAAATTGGGTAAATTTTTTGGTGAAATCTTTTCCTACAACAGTTCATTAAAACTTTATCACTGGCATGTTACCGGTAAAGGTAGTTATGCGACTCACATGGCATTAGATGAAGCCATAGACACTGTATTGGATACCATAGACCGCTTGGTGGAAACTGCATACGCTCAGTATGGCACTATCGATATTACAATAAAAGAAACGCCCAATCCTAAAGATATTGTAAAACATTGTGAAAACTTCTATATGCTTTTACAGGACGGAAGAGATTTATTCCCTGACGATTATGCACAATCAATATTTGACGACTATCAGGAAGCTGTACAGCAATTGCTATATCGTTTGAAAAGGTTACAATAAATTTATTATAAATAGTGGTTTTTGGTTCGAAAATTGCTATATATAATCTTGTAATTTTACAAATAGTAATCGTTTAAAACAGTTAAAAAATAATCATATGGCATCAAAAGTTAAAAACATAGAAGCAAACATTGGAATAAGTGAAGAAAACAAACAAGCAGTATCTGACGATCTAAACAGACTATTGGCAAATGAATATTTTCTATATACAAAAACTAGAAAATTTCATTGGAATGTAGAAGGTTCGCATTTTAGATCATTACATACTTTGTTTGAAGAGCAGTACAATGAGTTGGCAGAAATAATTGATGAAGTTGCGGAAAGAATTAGAAAGCTTGGGCACTATGCATTAGGATCTTTCAAACAATTCAGCGCGGTGGCAGATTTAGTTGAGCATGATGGAGAAGAGGTAGCAGATGCTAAAACGATGCTTTTAGAATTGTGTGACGATCACGAAACCATAATTCGCATCATACGTGCAGAACTAATTCCTATAGCTGAGAAATATAAGGATTTAGGAACCAGCGATTTCTTAACAGGAGTAATGGAACAGCATGAAACTATGGCATGGATGCTTAGAGCTACTGCCAAATAAAACATAAAAGTTTTAAACTAAATAAAAAACAGGTTTTTCTTTTTGAAAAACCTGTTTTTTATTTATATAGGTATACTAATTATATTATAATCCCGAATATTTAGCTATAATCTTTTCAAACCATTTTTGCGGAATGAGAGATTTTACCCAAACGGATAGTTTTTGAGTGGAGGTTCCAAAATAATAGTGAGGTTTTAAACGCTTTTTTTGTAAGCATAATTTTTCTATATAAGGGGCAAGTGTGTACGGATCCAAACCGGTATTTACATCCACATTCATTCTATCATACACTTCCTCAAAATCAGATTTATAAAAATCTGATATTTCACTTCTGATTCTGTGATCGGCTATATTGGTTTTAATATCTCCTAAATTAATAGTACAAGCTTCAATATGAGTATTTTTTAATTCATAACGTAAGGATTCTGTAACCATATCAAGCGAAGATTTTGATGCAGAATAAAATCCTCGAAAAGGAAGCCCCATAACGCTTCCGATAGAAGAAATATTGATAATTTTGCCCTGATTGGTTTTCCTCATTATGGGAAGTACGTGCGAAATAATTACGGCAGGAGCCCCCAGGTTAAGAGAAAAAAGTTCAATAATTTCCTCAATAGTAGCATTTTCCACCGGTCCCACCATACCTTTGCCCGCATTATTTATAATCCAGTCAATAGTATCTGTTTCCTTAATTATAGTAGCAAAAGCATTTTCAATTTCCTCTTTTTTAGTGATATCTGTAGGTATAGTTTTAAATTTTGCTGAATCAGATACGGAACGGCTTAATCCAAACACTCGGTACCCTTTTTCATGAAAATAATTTCCCAAAGCTAGCCCGACACCAGAAGATGTTCCCGTAATTACAATTGTTCTTGGCATTTTTTTTAATTAGATGATGACAAAAATATAATTTTATTTTTAATAATAAACTAATTAAAAAACAAAAGGGAGTTGTAAAAAACTCCCTTTATTCTGTAATATATTATAAATATTATAATTTATGACTTTTAACGTATTCGATTAAACCATCAATAGGTCTTCTTAAAGCAACTCCAAGCTTTAATCCATTTTCAGTAAGTTTTCTTTCCAATTCATCTTTTAAATAAAAGCCGATTGAACCATTAAAGTTGATAGGAACTTCTGCACAGTTATCGTATTGTTTGATGTAACAATCAATAAATGTCTGAATCTGTTTATCAATAATGTTTTTGATAAATTCATGATCTTTATTTTGGATAATGAATTTTGCAAAAGTTGCTAAGTAAGCATTAGGATTAGGTCTCTTATAAAGATTTTCCTTAATTTCATCAATATCCATATTATATTCCTGTTCCAATTTATCAGATAAAACTTTAGGAAGGGTTTGGAAATTATAAGCCCTAATAAGATCAGCTCCTAATTTGTTACCGCTGCAATCATCCATCAATAAATATCCTAACGACAAAATTTTCTGGTGAAGTGACTCACCATCATAATAACTACAATTTGAACCGGTACCCAGAATACACACAATGGCATGAGTTCCCGGAGGAGTAGTTGCATAAACAGCTCCGTAAGTATCTTCTTCCACTACAATTTCTTCTGCATTAGTGAAAAATTCTTCCAAAGCTGCACGTACAATATCTTTCATATTGTCTGTACCGCAACCTGCCCCGTAAAAGAATACTTTGGTGACTTTTTCTTTATTTTGAGAGATATCAAAACGTTCGTTAAGTCTTATCAACATTTCTTCTTTATCGATAGCTTCGGGGCTTAAACCTTTGGTTTGAGAAGAAAATAAACGATTACCTTCCGTATCGATGGCAATCCAGTCGGCTTTTGTGGCTCCTGAGTCTGCTAATAAAATCATATTTTGTATTTTGTTTTAGTTGAGTTTTCAAAAGTACAAAATAAAATTTTTAGCATTTTATGAATTATATCACTAAATATATTAAATTTTATACTTTAACTTAATAGTTGATGCTTTTTTTGTTATTATCTATATAGAAAAATGCTTAATTTTTTAATAATTTAGTTATACCTTCAGTGTATTTTTCTTTATTAAAGGAAAATAGGACAGCAGGTTTTACTCCTCTTTTCTCACTTTTTTCGTCTAATTTATTAAGATGTCCCATGGAGAGCATTTTTCGCTGAAAATTCCGACGGTCTAATTTTTCTCCCAAAAATGCCTCATAAATTAAACGCAGATCGCTCATGGTAAATTTTTCCGGAAGCAACTCATAACCGATAGGGATATAAGCAATATACTTACAGATTTCTCTAATAGCCGTTTGAATGATTTTATTGTGGTCAGAATACAATGCAGGAATTTTATCCAAATCTGACCACTGAATATCTTCATCGTCATAACATTTTATACTGGTTCTGGTATAATCTACAAATGCATAATAACCAATGCTTACATAGCGCTGGATAAGCCAATGATTTTTATTACGAGCTTCAGAGTTTGTAAAATGCTTATTGAGAAGATCCATATTTTCATCGAGGCTGGTTCTGTTTATGTCACCAAATGTATGAAACTGTTTTAAAAAAACTTCTTCAAGGCCGGTTCGTTCCTTTAATATTCTTATAGCAGCACCATTTACCGATTCAGATGTGTAAATAAACCCTCCGGGAAGCATCCATTTATCAAAAGATATGAATTTATTGAGTAAAATTTTAATTTTACCCTCATGGTATCCAAAAATAACATTATCTACAGATATTCCAGGTAAGAATTCATTTCTGTTTTTTAAAAGTAACTCACCACTTCCTGAAAATGTTTTTTTATTTTGCATGAGCTAGTTATGTTTTATAAATGATAAACTTAACACAAAATTAATTACTTTTTTTAACCATTTTTTCATTATTGTATAAGATTAATCAATCAGATAAATGTCATTTCTGTAATTATTGCGATTAAATGATTGATATTCTATTGATTATTAACATAGAAAACTTAGATAAACTTATATATTTTATAAATAAGCTAAATGATAGGAAAATTAAGAAAAAATTAAGAAAATCTCAAGAAAATCGTTTTCAAAGGGTATTTTTAAGAGGTTTTTTTTTTGCTTAATTAATAAAATTAGGGTTGTTTAAACCTTAAAATTTAACGAAACTATTATGATTTTCATCACTCAAAACTAAATTAATTGATTGATTATTAATTAATTGTATAAAATATTTTTATCTTGTTAAAAAAAGTACCTCAATAAATTATTTTTTTAGAAACTTTTTAAAGTATATTAGCGTCCATATGACATTTATATGTGTCTACCTAACCACAACAGTGAAAGAAATAATGTATAACTAAATAATAAATGTATTATATGAGAAAGAGAATTTTAACTGCATTTACGATTTTATCTCTACTATGTGTCAAGGCACAACACAGCGATTTTATTTTAATTAATAATAATAACGGAGCTACCATAGGTTATTCTCCTACTTCAGGGATTAAAATTTTAACTGTAGACGGTTTAAAGTTTAAAGACCTTAATAAAAATGGTAAACTTGATAAATATGAAGATTGGAGATTACCAATCAATGAAAGAGCAAAAGACTTGGCTCAAAAAATGTCTCTAGAACAAATAGCAGGATTAATGCTGTATAGTATTCACCAGGCTATACCTTCTAATGACTCAGGTTTTGGATCAGGAAAATATAATGGTAAACCATTTTCTTTAAGTGGAGCACAACCTTGGGCTTTATCAGATGAACAAAAAACATTTCTTAAAGATGATAACTTAAGACATGTGCTTATTACTTCAGTTAAAAGTCCGGAAGTAGCTGCAAAATGGAATAACCAGATGCAAGCTTTCGTTGAAGGTATCGGATTAGGTATTCCAGGAAACACAAGTACGGATCCAAGACATTCAGGACAAGCTACCGGAAATACAAAAGCGGAATTTAACGCTGGTGCTGGAGGAGATATTTCAATCTGGCCGGATGGATTAGGATTGGCAGCAACTTTTGACCCTTCTATTGTACGTAAGTTTGGTAACATTGCCGCTCAGGAATATAGAGCATTAGGTATAACCACTGCATTATCACCTCAGATAGATTTAGGTACTGAACCAAGATGGTATAGAATTTATATGACATTTGGTGAAAGTCCTGAACTTTCAACTGATATGGCAAGAGCTTACATTGATGGTTTTCAAACTTCATTTGGTAAAGATGAAATAGCCGATGGATGGGGATACAAAAGTGTGAATGCAATGGTAAAACACTGGCCAAGTGGAGGACCTGAAGAAGGTGGACGAGATGGACACTGGGCATTTGGTAAATATGCCGTATATCCGGGAAGTAATTTTGAAACTCATTTAAAACCATTTACAGAAGGAGCATTCAAATTAGACGGTAAGACTTCTAAAGCTTCAGCTGTAATGCCTTATTATACCATATCTTACAATCAGTCTAAAGATGGCAGTAATTATGCAAATGGTTTTAATAAATATATCATTACCGACCTGTTAAGAGGAAAATACGGATACGACGGTGTATTATGTACGGACTGGTTAATAACTCATAACGAAGGTAAAACACCGGATGAATTTGACGGAAAACCTTGGGGAGTTGAAGATAAAACAGTTGCCGAAAGACATTACATCGCTCTAATGGCAGGTATGGATCAATTTGGAGGTAATAATGTTATGGGACCAATCATTGAAGCTTATAAGATGGGAGTTAAAGAACATGGAAAAGCTTATATGAGAAATCGTTTCGAACAGTCAGCTGTTAGACTTTTGAAAAATATTTTCCGTCTAGGATTATTTGAAAATCCATATTTAGATGCTTCTGAAAGTGCTAAATTAGTTGGAAACCCTGACTTTATGAAAGAAGGTTATGATGCACAAGTTAAATCTGTAGTTTTATTAAAAAATAAAGCAAACTTATTACCAATAAAAGACAGAAAAACGGTATTTATCCCTAAAAATTATTACCCGTCCACTAAAGATTGGTGGGGAAATTGGTCATCACCAAGCTTAGATTACCCTATTGATTTAGAGTTAGTAAAAAAATATTACAACGTAACTGAAGATCCTAAAAAAGCAGATTTTTCAATAGTATTTATATCTAGCCCTTATAGCAATAATGATGGAGGAGGATATGATATAAACGACAGAAAAAAAGGAGGTAACGGATATGTGCCAATTTCTTTACAATACAACAGTTACACTGCTACAGATGCACGTGACCACAGTATAGCTGCCGGAGATCCGGTAATAGATCCGACAATTAAAGATCGTTCATACAAAGGAAAAACGGTTAATGTTTCAAATGCTATGGATTTATCAACAGTTTTAACTACTAAAAATCAAATGGGTGATAAGCCTGTTATAGTAGTAGCAAATGTGAATCGTCCAATGATTTTCAACGAATTTGAAAGTAGAGTTCAAGGTATTCTAGTTCGTTTTGGAATAGGTGAGCAAGCAGTAATGGATATAATTTCAGGTAAATATGAACCATCAGGATTACTTCCTTTACAAATGCCTGCAAACATGTCTACCGTTGAAAAACAATTAGAAGATGTTCCATTTGATATGCAATGTCATACAGATACAGAAGGTAATATTTACGATTTCGGATATGGATTAAACTGGAGTGGAATAATTAAAGATTCTCGTACAGCCAAATATCATAAATAATGATTTCATATTAGTCGTTTAAGTTTATATAAATGGAGTAACTAAATATTTAAATTCATTAAGTTACTCCATTATAAATACAAAATACAATAAAAATATTTTACAAAATAACTACAAATTAAAATCACAATGAAAAAAAATCGGAAAAAGTTAAACAAAATTAAAATACTAACGGTGGGTTCGTTAGCCCTATTAGGGGGTGCCAGCCTTACTGCTCAGGTAAAGCAAAAATCAGATACAATAAAAACAAGCGCAGAACAGAAAGGTGATAGTAAAGTTATGTTGAATGCAGCTAACAATACCGGACCTCGTGATGTAAATATTGGTCTTCCTGCATCCGTTGGAGGAACCACTGTATTGGAAAACGGTTTGCCGGTAGTATATTTCTTCTGGCCGGAAGTTCCTACAAAAACATGGAGAGGGGATGCCATGCTAAATAAATATTCTTTATATGATTTAGGTCAAACTGCAATTAATATCGGAGATGTTGGTTTCTCTTTAAGTTCTTATGATAATCTTGGAACCGATGATTTTCAGGGGAAATTAAATCTGGAGTCTAATCATTATGGTTTATTAAGAGGGAGTGCTAATGTAAGTGGTCCTATTAATAAAAAAGGATTAAAGTATTCTGCAGGAGCTTATGTAAGTATGGACCCGGGAACTTTTAACGCAAAAGGTCTTAACACGTATTATTCAGATCAGGCTCAGATTTATAAATTAGCCTTAACACAGGATTATAAATTTACCGGAGGTACAGGATCCATTACTGCTCTATATAAATATGCAAATGTAAAAGGAATTGGTCAAAAATACAGCCCTTTTATATACGGTAAAAATGGAGAGGTAAGTGAAGTTCCAGGATTTAAAATAGGTAGAAAATCATACTATGAAAGATCCGGGAAAGTTACTTTAATGGATGCATTTAGCGGAGACTTGGTACAAAGAGATGTATTAAATGATTACGGTTCTCAATCAAATACAATAGACGTTATCGGTAAAAACAATTTTGATAATGGACTAAATTTAAATTATATAGTACGATACCATTCTGCGAAAGTAGGTACCTATATTCCAATTATGGCAGGTATTTCAAAAGCTGCAGCTGGTGAATTCGTATATGCTGATACAGGGGAGGCTTACACCGGATCCAATGCTCAGGGAGTTTTAATTTTAGCAACTAAAAGAACTCCGATTCAGTCATTAACAGGAACCATAGAATTAGGTAAAAAATCCGAATCAAGCTGGGGTACTCATGATTGGAAAGTTGGAGTAAACGAATGGTTTTATGATATAGACAAATATGCAACAGAATCAGCCATGTATTTTCAGGAAGTTGCGCCAAACCCTAGAAAGTTAATAAAAGCTGGATCAGGAGCTAACGTTAATGGTGACTTTAACCTAAATGGAGGTTTAGAATATCATAACGGTAGAGAAAATAAATTTGCTTTCTTTGCTTTAGACAAATGGACTGTATCCAAATCTTTTGAAGTTAATGTAGGTGCTCGTTTAGAATATCAGACGTTAAGAGGGGATTATCAGGACAGAAATCTGGGATTACAAACTTTAACAGGACCTAAGACTAAAATTGACAAAGATTGGTTTAACCAATCCTATATGGTTAATGCAATCTACAAAGTAAACGAGAAATTTGGTTTATTAGGAGATTTAAATTATATAGAACAAGCGGGACATTTAGAAAATTATAACATTGGGGTAGATCCTAAAATTAAAAAATCTAAAATACCTAGTGCTGGTTTCGGAGTATTTTATAACCACCCTATAATTAGTGTAGTATCTAAAGCTACCTACATCACAAGAGATGAGTATCGTTCAACAGTTAACTTCTCTAACCCAAACAATCCGGGCGAAGTAAAAAGAGAGACTACTAAATATGATATAGAAACAATTGGTTGGACTACTGATATAATATCTAAACCTTTTAAAAATTTTGAATTACATTTTTTACTAACTTTGCAAGACCCGAAATATAAAAATTTCGTAGGTCAAGTTGGCTTTAACGATGGTTCTGTAGCAAAATACGATTTTACGGATAAGTATGTTACAGGTATTTCAAGAGTATTAATTGAAATAGATCCTAGTTATGTTTGGAAAGATTTAAGAGTTTGGGCAAGTGCAAGATATTTCAGTAAACAATATGCAAACAGACCTAACACAGTTTATTTTGCTAGTCGTTGGGAAACGTTTGCAGGTTTGGAATATAAAATCAACAAGCATTTAAGTTTGTCTTCAACAATTATTAATTTGTTGAATCAGAAAGGAGCACAGGGAGATATGGGAGATGCAGATTTACTTTTAACAGCGGAACAAGCAAAACAAAAAGAAGGAACTATTTTATCCGGTACTTACATTCGACCGTTTACAGTTGAATTTGGCCTTAAATATAATTTTTAATAAAAGAAAATTAAACAATTTAAATTATAAGGTTATATGAACAACAAAAGTTATGTTTTACCCATAATAATGATGTTTGCCCTGTTTTTTATGATTTCATTCGTAACAGGTTTGCAAAACCCAATGGGGGTAATTATAAAAAATCAGTTTGGGGCAAGTAATTTTCAGTCTCAACTGGGAAACGCAGCCAATTTTATTGCTTATGCTTTTATGGGAATTCCCTCTGGGCTTCTTCTTCAAAAGATAGGTTATAAAAAGACAGCTTTACTAGCTATCGTAGTAGGGTTTGTTGGAGTAGGTATTCAATATTTATCAGGTAGTCTGGAAAGTTTTGAAGTATATTTAACCGGTGCTTTCATATCCGGATTTTCCATGTGTATGTTAAATGCAGTGGTTAACCCTATGTTAAACACATTAGGAGGCGGTGGAAAAAAAGGAAATATACTTTTACAATTCGGAGGAACTATTAATTCTTTTGGAGCTACCATAGTTCCTGTTTTAGTAGGGTATTTAATCGGAAATGCTGCACAACAAACTATAAAAGATGCTAATCCTGCGTTATTTCTGGCTATGGGTATTTTTGCATTAGCTTTTATTGTTTTGACTTTAGTATCGATTCCTGAGCCTTTTTTAGGCAAATCAGAAAAAAATACTGGAAAATATAGTGCTTTTTCTTTCAGACATTTTTGTCTGGGAGCAGTAGCTATCTTTATTTATGTAGGTATAGAAGTAGGGATTCCTAATACAGCAAATTTATATATGACTTCTTCTGTAGATAACGGAGGGTTAGGAATAGATACGACTGTAGCAGGAACAGTAATAGGTACGTATTGGTTTTTAATGTTAATAGGCCGTTTGGTGGGAGCTTCTCTTGGAACTAAAATTTCAAGTAAGACCATGCTTTCATTTACAGCTTTATTAGGGCTTGTATTTATACTTTTAGCTATAGTCAGCCCCAGTTCAATAACAGTAAGTATGCCTGTGTTTAAATCAGATATATCATTTGGGTTAGCACAATTACCGATAACTATCATGTTCTTTGTATTATGTGGTTTATGTACTTCAGTTATGTGGGGAGGAATTTTCAACCTGGCAGTTGAAGGATTAGGTAAATATACTTCTGCAGCATCAGGTATTTTTATGATGATGGTGTGCGGTGGAGGTATTTTGCCACTTATTCAAGGATATATAGTTGATAATTCAGGCTTCTTGTCTAGCTACTGGTTAATTATATTAGAATTTGCTTTTATACTTTATTATGCATTAATAGGTAGTAAAAACGTAAATAAAGACATTCCGGTAAATTAAATAATATCGGGTTATTCAAGATATTTAAATATTTCTATATAATATTATAAAAACTTCCCTAAAATTTTAGGGAAGTTTTTTTTATTTATATAAGAGAAATAATTATACCTAAAATCATACCGCTGAAAACCAAAACAAGTTTTTGCCAGTTTAGATTATGTTTTTCATTGCTTTCAAAAATAATAACTGAAGAAATATGAAGGAAAATCCCTGCAACAATTCCTAAAACATTTGGATACCAGGAAGGATTTAAAAAAGAACCGACGAAAGCACCAATGGGAGCAGAAATGGCAAAAAACACAAGTATAAGAAACTGATAAATTCTTTTAATGTTGAGAGAAAAAAGAAAAGTAGCCAGTACAATTGATTCAGATACTTTGTGAATGCTTAATGCCCATAAAATATTAGAGTGAGAATGATGATGCGAATGTCCTCCGTGTAAATGTATTCCGGATTGTGCATCAATAATAGGAGTACCTTCTAAAAAAGAATGAATAAAAAGACCAAGCATAACACTAAGTGGAATAATGTTGTTTCCGTTATGACTGCTTTTATGATGATGAAGATGTCCATGTTCAATTCCTTTAGACAGACCTTCAAGAATAAGTTGTAATCCAACCCCTACTATGATCCAAAGACCGGCATGTGCTCCTCCGTTATAGTATAAAGAAGGAAACATGTCCAAAACTGTAATTGCCAGTAACAAACCGGCACTAAACATAAGTAAATTTTTACTGAACTTTGCATTATTTTGAAAATAGTAAGCAATGGCAGCACCTAGTACTACCGCTAAAATTAAGATAGCATAATCCATCTATTTCTTAAAAATTAAAATTAGTCTTGGCGATTTAGATTCATTAAATTCATTGAGTTGGTAATCTCCAAATACATCCGTAAGTGTAAAACCTACTTTTTCACCCAGTTTTTTAAAATAATTTAATTTAAAACCTTTCACACGTTCCTGATAATGATAATCCTTACCTTGGTCAGAAAAGGTAATATCTTTTATAACAAAATCATTTTCAACTTTTCTTTCAAGGTGAAATGTAATACCATCCACTATTTTATCTTCCTTCGGAATTAAATCATTCTCCACAAGAGAAGCGTTCATAAAATCCATGACAAAGATTCCATTTTCTCTTATTTGTTCATATACAGATTTATAAACTCTGTAATTGTCTTCTTCATCACTGAAATATCCAAAGCTGGTAAATAAATTGAATACAACTGAAAAGGAATTGGGAAAATTAGGATTTCTCATATCTCCCACATGAAATTTTAAACGATCGTTTTCAAATAGTTTAGCCTCTTTTATGCTTTGAGAAGCTAAATCAACTCCAGTAACATCATATCCCAGCTTGTTAAGGAAAATACTATGCCTTCCTTTTCCACAAGCCAGATCTAATATCTTTTTATCTGTAGAAATAGATAAATATTTTAGTAGATAGGAAATAAATTCCTGAGCCTCCCTGTCATCGCGGTTTTTATATAAAATATGATAATAGGGAGTATTAAACCATTCTGCAAACCAATCCATAATTCAAAATTAATACAAATTTTTAACTAATTTATACATTATGTAAATCATTATTTAAAAACGTAAATAAAAATAGGGATAAATAATTTGTTGGATACATATATAAAATAGCACACTAACTCTTTTCCGGTCTATGTATACATCAGATAAATCAAAGTTTAGACACATACGATAATGCTTTAAAAAATATTCATTCATATAATTTATATAAAATATCAGGACTATAGAGGTAAGTTACATAGATGTGAATTTTTATATAATGAATTGTGTAGTTTACAATTAATCGTAATAAAATATTATATATTAAAATAGTTGTCGGTTTAACGAATCAATATTTTATAATTTAACAAATCCGTATCATGGCTATTTATACATCAATTCAAAAGTCTTTGAGAAAACTATAATATACCTAATCCAAATTCGTATTAAGTATTGAAAATTATTTATTTAACAGCTTAAATCAAAACTTCAATTTTCTTAGAAGAAAATATTTTATTTATCCCATTTTTTTATTTACAATGATATGATATGTATCATTTCTTATGATGTATCTAAATTGATTAAAACGTAATACTTTTGTTGAGCATTGAAATATATCGAAAGAATGAATAGTAACCTTCTTAAAAATTATAACTAAACCAGAAGATTGTAAGTAACTTTCTTATTATAAAGTGTTTAGTTAGTGTTAAATATACTTGTTTTATTAATTGTAGAATTTTTTAATTAAATAATTCATAGGAATTGTATAAATTAATAATTTATATTAAGTATAAAGAAATCTTTAGTTTATCTCTTTTTTTTTGTTAATTTTGATATGATATGAATCATTGTTCATATTATTTACTTAATGGTTTAAAAGTAATAATTTTGTCGAGTATTGAAATATATCGAAAGTATGAACGAAAAATATTATGCTCATTTAGCAGAAAGAGAGGCAAGAGGAATACCTCCATTACCATTAAATGTATCTTATACAAATGAGTTGGTTAATTTGCTAAAAAATCCTTCTAAAGAACAAGAAGAAGAATTTTTAAATCTCTTAATTAATAGGGTACCGCCAGGAGTTGATGAAGCCGCTAAAATTAAAGCAGAATTTTTGGATAAAATTAGTAAAGGACAAATTACTAGTCCTGTAATTTCCCGACTCAAAGCGGTTGAAATTTTAGGCAGTATGCAGGGGGGGTATAATATACAACCACTGATTGAAGCTTTAGATATAGAAGAATTGGCAGAATTGGCGGTGAAACAGCTTTCACATACTCTTTTGATTTTTGACGGATTTGAAGCTATAAAAGAAAAAGCTCAACAAGGAAATCTTTACGCTCAGAAAGTAATTCAAAAATGGGCAGATGCTGAATGGTTTACTCACAACAAAGAAGTTTCTGAAAAGTTGACAATGAAAGTATTTAAAGTTTCAGGAGAAATCAATACAGATGATTTGTCTCCTGCGCAAGAAGCCTGGTGTAGATCAGATATTCCTCTTCATGCACTTTCAATGTTAAAAATGTCTCGTACAGACAACGTTCCGGATAAAGAAGGTGAAATAGGGCCTGTTTCTTTACTAAATAAACTTAAAGAAGAAGAATATCCTTTAGTATTCGTAGGAGATGTAGTGGGGACAGGGTCTTCAAGAAAATCAGCAACCAATTCTGTTTTATGGCATATAGGAGAAGATATCCCTTTTGTACCCAATAAAAGAAGACGAGGAGTAGTGTTAGCCGGAAAAATAGCACCTATATTTTTTAATACAATGGAAGATTCCGGAGCATTACCTATTGAAGATGTAGATGTTTCTCAGCTTAATACAGGAGATGTAATAGATATTTATCCATATGCAGGAGAAATTAGAAAACATAGTACAAATGAATTAATTACAAAATTTGAAATAAAAAATCCGGTATTATTTGATGAAGTAAGAGCGGGAGGAAGAATATCTCTCATTATAGGTAGAAAACTTACAGCTAAGGCTAGAGAATTTTTAAATCTTCCGGCAAATGATGTATTTAGAAAAAATATACAAATACCAGCTTCAAACAGAGGATATTCTTTAGCTCAAAAAATTGTAGGTAAAGCATGCGGAGTAACAGGAATTAGACCAGGAGAATATTGCGAGCCTAAAATAAGTTCCGTAGGTTCACAGGATACAACAGGTTCCATGACCAGAGATGAATTAAAGGATCTGGCTTGCCTTAAATTTTCTGCAGATCTTGTTATGCAATCTTTCTGTCACACTGCAGCCTATCCTAAGTTAGCAGATATAAAATTACAACAAACACTCCCCCAGTTTTTTATAGAAAGAGAAGGAATAGTGCTTAGACCTGGAGATGGAATTATCCATTCCTGGCTAAACAGAATGATTATTCCGGATACTGTAGGCACGGGTGGAGATTCACATACTAGATTTCCGATGGGAATATCTTTTCCCGGAGGATCAGGATTAGTTGCTTTTGCAGCAGCAACTGGAGTAATACCCTTAGATATGCCAGAATCTGTATTGGTCAGATTTACAGGAACAAGACAAGAAGGAATTACTTTACGGGATTTAGTACACGCAATACCTTACTATGCAACTAAAGAAGGTTTATTAACTATAGACAAAAAAGGGAAAAAGAATGTTTTTTCTGGACGTATATTAGAAATAGAAGGACTTTCTGACTTAACAATGGAACAAGCTTTTGAATTGGCTGATGCTTCAGCAGAACGTTCAGCAGCAGCATGTACTATTGAATTAGGAGAAAATAAAGTTAAAGAATACATAGAATCTAATATAGCTCTCTTAAAATGGATGATTACAGAAGGATATGAATGCTCTAAAACTATAGAAAAGAGAATTCAGCAAATGGAAGAATGGTTATCAAAACCTAAATTACTAAAAGCAGATAAAGATGCGGAATATGCAGCGATTCTTACCATTGATATGAATGAAATAAAAGAGCCGATACTTTGTGTTCCTAACGATCCGGATGATGCCAGATTATTATCAGAAATAAATGAAGGAACTATTGATGAAGTATTTATTGGTTCATGTATGACTAATATAGGGCATTTTAGAGCAGCCTCAGAAATAATAAAACAAAGTAAAAAAGAGCTGAAAAGCAAATTATGGATTAGCCCTCCTACGCGAATGGATCAAAAAGAATTAAAAGAAGAGGGACTTTATAATACATTTTGTTCAGCAGGGACTAGAATTGAAATACCCGGATGTTCTTTATGTATGGGAAATCAGGCCAGAGTAAAAGAAGGAACTAATGTAATATCCACTTCTACACGAAATTTCCCGAATAGATTAGGAACTAATGCCAGAGTATATCTGGCCTCTGCCGAATTAGCTGCTGTTAGTTCGCTATTAGGAAGACTTCCTTCAATAGATGAGTATACGACCCACATAAAAGTACTTTCAGAAAATGAGAAAAAAATATATAAGTATCTGGATTTTAGTACAATGTCAGATTATTATACAGACTTAAAAAACTAAAAAATTACAACTACTCACATGAAAATAGCTAAAACAATCACTGTATGGAAAAAAAAATCTTTTTAATAGTTTTTGCTTTTACAATCAGCCTTATAAAAGCACAAAAAAATGATAGTATTCATATAAACTATCAAAAACAAATGGAACAACAACAGCAACAAATAAAAGAATTACAAGAGCAAATGAAAATACTTCAGGCTCAAAATACTTCTTCACTCAACAACAATTCTGTATCAGAAACAAAAAAAGAATCTACTGAATTCAAACCCAAAGGAAGAGTTTTCGGGAGAATTTTTATGGGGTATGCAAACAGTTTAGAAAATAAAAGTGACAGAAGACAAGGTTTTGATATTGCAAGAAGTTATTTAGGTTACGATTATCAGATAACTGAAAATCTATCTACCAGGATTATGATTGATGCTACTCCGGAAGGAACATTAGCACAAATAGGAAAAGAAAACGTTCAAAGTTTAAAAACACCCGCACTTAAAAACGTGTATATAAAATATGAAACAGAAAAAGTATCTGTCACTGCAGGAATGTTTGCTACTCCCCATGTGGTTATTCCTTTACAATATTGGGAAAACAGATATATTAATAAAAGCTTTCCAATAGCAAACGGTTTAGCCAGAGGTGCAGATATAGGTATTACAGGAGTTTATAAAATAGCTCCATATTTATCTGTAGATGCAGCAATTCTAAAAGGAGAAGGTTTTAGGAAAATATCTAAAGATAATATGTATCAGTATGTGGTAGCAGCTACTATAACACCATTTAAAAATATGATCATAAGACCTCTATTTGATATTAAAACAGGTGAAAACCTTCATAGAAAAGACAGAATGTATGCAACAGCACTTATAGGATACAGAAATTCCAAAATATCTGCCGGTGCAGAATTAAGTAAAGTATTTAATGACGGAGCTGCTGAAGTTGATAAATACGGATACTCACTATTTCTTAATGGAAAAATTACGAAACAAATAAAAATATTTGGAAGAGCAGATGTATACAGTACAAGTCTTCCGGAATCATATTATTCAGGATATGATTTTTTTAATGCAGATAACAAGGCATTTACAGGACATACAGACATGTTTATATTTGGACTTGAATACATTATCGCAAAAGGTGTTAAAATTTCACCCAACTTCAATTACAAAGTCTATAAAAAAGCCGGTGATAGAGGGCAGGACTTACACTCCAATACCCTAGCCGTTTCAATGGAAATTAAAATATAACTATTTAAAATAAATAACACAACAAATGGACAAATCAAAAATTATAAAACTTGGAGTTTTAATACTAATAGTTGTTATCACTTGTATAACTCCTCATCCCGAAGGATTGCAGCCTATAGCTTGGAAATTATTCGGTGTCTACTTAGCGGCAATTGTCGGATTAGTAATGAAGCCTTATAAAGAGCCCGTAATTTTATTAGCAGCCATAGCTGTTTCTGCAATTTTTATAGGTATTTATAATAAAAGTTTACCAGAAGGGGCAAAATCGCTTATTGAAATGAAAAAAGTATTAGGAGGATATGCTTCTACAACAACTTGGTTGGTATTTTCTGCTTTTTCATTAAGTGTATCGTTTGTAATAACCGGATTAGGTAAAAGAATAGCCTATAATTTAATAGGGATGATAGGTAGTAGTACCTTAAAATTAGGATATGTAAATGTCTTTTTAGAATTATTACTTTCTCCTGCAATGCCTTCCAATACAGCAAGAGCAGGCGGAGTAATCACGCCGATATTTAATGGAGTAGCTGCTGCCTTAGGCTCTGATCCCGAAAAATCACCAGATAAAGCCGGAAAGTATTTATTATTAAATGTATATATGGTAACTAAAACTACCAGTTATATATTTCTAACAGCAATGGCTCCCAATGCATTAGCATTAGAACTTTTAAACAAGATAAATCCTGAGTTTAATTTATCATGGGTACAGTGGATGGTGTTCGCTTCGGTTCCCGGATTGTTATGTTTGTTTTTAACACCACTAGTTGTTTACAAGTTTTGTACACCCGAAATGAAAAAAGTAGACAATAAAACTATTGCGAAAAATGGGTTGGAAGAATTAGGCCCAATGAGTACAAAAGAAATGATATTATGTGGAGTGTTTGTTATTGCTCTATTAGGATGGATTTTTGGAAAAATGACAGGAGTTAATTCTGCATCTGTAGCTCTTGCTGCAATGGCTATATTATTAATTACCAATGTTATTAGTTGGGATGATATCCTGAAAAGCAAAGGAGGATGGAGTACACTAGTTTGGTATGGTGGAATTATAGGTCTTTCCGGAGTATTAACTCAAGTAGATTTTTTCAAATGGCTAGGAGAAACATTAGCTGAAAAATTAGAATTTATAGCTCCATTCATGCAAGGCGGCGAAGGAATGGTAGGTATCGTAATAGTTTTAGCCATTAGCGTGGTAATCAGATATATTTTTGCATCTGGAGCCGCTTATGTAGCCGCTATGGTTTCAGTATTCGGATTATTAGGAGTAGCATTAAAATTACCATATGATATATTAGCTATAGGTATTTTATTCTCCAATGCTTATGGGGGATGTACAACTCATTATGGTGGAGCGGCTGCCCCTATCGTAATGGCCTGTGGTTATAACGATACCAAATCATGGTGGAAAGTAGGTAGTGTTGTAGGCTATGGAAGTTTAATTATACATTGTACCATAGGTATTCTTTGGTGGATGTTTTTAGTTAATTCAGGAATATTAAAATAGAATAAAATTTTAAGTTATGAGCAATTATAATTCTTATACAATTAGAAAAATAGAACTAAAACCACAAGGCGGAAATATAAAAAACATTAAAAAATTTTTGGAAAAAAATGATTTGGAAATAAGCCATGATATTCTATTCTTTATTACAATTGAAAAAAATGAAGACATAATTGCTTGCGGAGGAATTTCAGAAGGTGGTATTATAAAATGTGTAGCCATAGATAAAAAGGAAAGAGGGAAAGGATTAGTACTTAAACTCATGACAGAACTTATCTACATAGGATATGACTTAGGTTACACAGAATTATTTTTATATACTAAACCCGAAAATGAAAAGATGTTTAAAGCCTGTGGATTTACCAAAATAGAAACAGTACCAGGATTGGTGGTTTTAATGGAAAATACACAAAACGGATTACTAAATTATTGTAAAAAATTAAAAGAAAACAGTAAAAATATAAAAGGAAAAAAAATAGGAAGCATTGTATTAAATACAAATCCATTTACACTAGGACATCAATATTTGATTGAAAAATCGGCCTCAGAGTGTGATTGGGTACATGTATTTATCGTAAAAGAAGATGCTTCCTATTTTTCTTACCGGGATAGATTTAATCTCGTAGCAGAAGGGGTGAAACATATAAAAAATATAACCTTGCATGAAGGTTCCCGATATATCATTTCACGAGCAACATTTCCAACTTATTTTCTTAAAGATGAAGATGTTGTGGAAAAAAGCTATTTAGAATTAGATTTGAAAATATTTAGACGTTTTATAGGTCCGGCTTTGCGCATCACACATAGGTTTGTCGGAAGTGAACCATTCTCAGGAGTAACGAATCAATATAACGAAGCCATGAAATACTGGTTGGAAAAAGACGATTCAAATTATCCAAAAATAACGGTAGAAATTAAAGAACGTAAACTTTTACAGGATATTCCTATATCAGCATCCAGAGTGAGAGAGCTTTATTTTAAAGGAGATGTTGAGAACATAAAAAAATTGGTTCCTAAAGTAACCTATGAATATCTGCGAAACAGAAATAATAACACAAATAAACAACAATGGAAATAACAAAAGAAGCGGTTGTAGGAACACTGGAGTCCAGCGATGCAATGATACAGATTGCTCCTTGCGGAGAAATAGATATCACAATCAGCAGTTCAGTGGGAGCACAATTCAAAGAAGCAATTGAAAAAGTAATACAAGACACATTAGAAGAATTTAAAATAAAAAAAGCAAAAATTGTAGTTAAAGATAAAGGTGCTTTAGACTGTGTATTAAGAGCCAGAATGATTACCGCAATAACACGATCAACTAACGAAAAAATAGAATGGAAACAGCTAATATAAAATTAAGAAGAAGTATGTTGTTTGTTCCGGGGTCAAATGCCGCAATGATAAGCAACTCTTTTATATACAAACCGGATTCAGTCATGTTCGATCTGGAGGATTCCGTAGCCCTAAGAGAAAAAGACAGTGCAAGAATGTTGGTGTCTCAGGCTTTACAACATCCTTTTTATAAAGATATAGAAAAAGTAGTACGCGTTAATGCCTTAGATTCGGATTTTGGAGTAGACGATCTTAATGCAGTAGTACGATCCGGAACTGATGTCGTGCGTTTGCCTAAAACGGATTCTGCACAAGATGTGTTGGATATGGAAAAAGTAATAGAAGATATTGAAAAAGATTGTAATAGAGAGGTAGGAAGTACTAAAATGCTTGCAGCTGTAGAATCTGCATTAGGAATTTTAAATGCAAAAGAAATTGCCTTTTCAAGTCCAAGACTTATAGGAATAGCATTAGGTGCAGAAGATTATGTAAAAGATTTAAAAACAGAAAGATCTCCGGATGGAATAGAATTGTTGTTTGCTAGAAGTACCATTTTACATGCTGCAAGAGCTGCGGGAATAATGGCATTTGATACAGTATTCTCAGATGCAAACGATGAAGAAACGTTTTTAAAGGAAGCAGCACTTATTAAACAATTAGGATTCGACGGTAAATCTTTGGTTAATCCAAGGCAAATTGAACTTCTTCATAACTTATATGCCCCAACGCAAAAAGAAGTGGATTTTGCAAAAAAAGTAATTGAAGCTTCTGACGAAGCAGTACAAAAAGGTTCCGGAGTAGTATCTCTGAACGGTAAAATGGTTGATGCTCCCATAATTGAAAGAGCCCAATTGGTTTTACAACGAGCTAAATTATCAGGAGTCAGAGAATTATAATAAAGTACAAAAATGGATCAGAAAGAAAGAATTTTAACCTATTTGGATACTCATAAAGATTTATCCATAGAAGAATATCATAAAATCAGTAAGTTAGACCTATTCGAAACAATTGCAAGCGATAGGAAAATATGTCAATCAATAGAACAGGCTATTGAAAAAAGTGGTTTACAAGACGGAATGACCATATCTTTCCATCATGCTTTCAGAAATGGAGATTTTGTAATTAACAGAGTAATGGAAGTAATTGCAAAAAAAGGATTTAAGAACCTTACCTTGGCCTCCAGCTCATTAAATAGTTGTAACGCCCCTTTAGTAGAATATATTAAACAAGGAGTCATCACAAAAATTTATACATCCGGAATAAGAGGAGAGCTGGCAGAACAAATATCAAGAGGTATTTTGAAAGAGCCGGTAAATATACATTCTCACGGAGGAAGAGTTCACCTTATAAAATCAGGAGAAATTAACATCGATGTTGCATTTTTAGGAGTTCCGGTATGTGATGACTACGGAAATGCGACCGGAGTAGGGTTTTGTGGTTCTCTGGGTTACGCTAAAACAGATGCTCAGTATGCTAAAAAGGTGGTAATGCTTACAGAAAAAATAGCACCCTATCCATTCAATCCCGGAAGCATAGCACAAGACGAAGTAGATTATATAGTAAAAGTAGACCAGGTAGGAGATCCGGATAAAATCGGAGCGGACGCAACCAGAATGACAACCAATCCTAGAGAACTTTTAATAGCAAGGAAAGCAGCTGAAGTTATATTTCATTCAGGATATTTTAAAGATGGATTTTCCTTACAAACAGGTACAGGAGGAGCTTCATTAGCAGTAACCAGATTTTTGGAAAATAAGATGCAATCTCAAAATATTACAGCTGCATTTGCTTTAGGAGGAATCACTTCCAGCATGGTGAAATTACATGAAGCAGGATTAATCAAAAAGCTTTTGGATGTACAAAGCTTTGATAAAGATGCAGCACGCTCCATAGCTGTCAATCCCAATCATATAGAGATAAGTGCAAATAAATATGCAAATTACAGTTCTAAAGGAGCCTCAGTAGAGCGTTTGGATATAGTGATATTAAGTGCCTTGGAAATAGATGTTAATTTCAACGTTAATGTTTTAACAGGATCGGACGGGGTGATACGTGGTGCTTCAGGCGGGCACAGTGACACAGCTGCCTCAGCACATTTATCAATAATTGTAGCACCATTGGTAAGAGGAAGAATTCCTACCGTAGTAGAAAATGTTTTAACTTGTGTAACACCAGGAGACAATATAGATATATTAGTTACAGATCATGGAGTTGCTGTAAATCCCCAAAGGCCAGATATAAAAGAAAAACTTGAAAAGGCCGGAATTGAACTGTTTACCATAAGGCAGTTACACGAAAGAGCTATTAGTCTTACCGGAAAGCCTAAACCTATCGAATTTACTGATAAACCGGTAGCTGTGGTAAGGTACAGAGATGGACATGTAATAGATACAGTTTTTCAAATTAAAGAATAAAGTGGAAGATTTCAAGAAAGAATTTAACCAATTAAAATCTTCTGATTGTTTTTTAGGAAAACAAGTTGAATTAATAGAACTACTTGATTCCCGTGAAAAAAAACAATTCATACAACAGGAATGCTTGCAAAAGCATTCTTGTTCTTTACTATCATTAAGTTTGGTTTCACCGGGAGGAGTAAAAAAAAATCATCTTTTTGACTATATTTTCCAAAGAGCCTTGGAAGAAATTGATTCATGGTTTGAACAAAATACTATTGAAATTTATTCTCAGCAGATACATAGAGAAAACACAGGTCATTTTGCTGTTTATGCAGTTAAAACAAAAGCAGATAATCTGAAAAAATTAATGATAGATTTGGAAGAATCTTCAAATTTAGCAAGACTATGGGATGCTGATGTATTAAATGAGAAAGGTGAAATAATATCCAGAACTGAATTAGGTTCCAGCCCCAGAAAATGTTTGATATGTGAAAAAGAAGCAAAGATATGTGCAAGAAACAGGACTCATACGCTGGAAGATATCTTGATTACCATGCAAAAATTGGTTTTAGAAGATGCTTTTGCGAATATGATTATGAATTTAGCAGCAAAAGCATTAGAAAAAGAGGTTTTACTAACACCTAAGCCAGGATTGGTTGATAAAAGAAATAACGGCTCACATAAAGATATGGACTTGCCTATGTTTCATCGAAGTATTCAGGCAATTAAACCCTATTTAAAAGATTTTGTGTCAAAAGGAATGGCATTACAAAACGAAGAAAAAGATAAAATTCTCGAACAGATTCGTCCTATAGGAATCGAAGCTGAAAAAAAAATGTTTCAGGCCACGCAGGGAGTAAATACTCATAAAGGAAGTATATTTTCATTAGGATTAGTGTGTACAGCATTAGGATATCTATACAAAAAAGAGAGTGTATCAATTACTGAAGTTTGTAAATTAGTGTCTGAAATTACTCAAAATATAGAAAAGGAACTAGAGGTAAACGAACAATCTACAGCAGGAATAAAAACATATAAAAAATACAAATTCAAAGGAGCCAGAGGTGAGGCAGCTTCCGGTTTTCAGACCGTAGTCAGTATCTCATTACCCATATTTGAAAAATTTAATTTTCTGGGTGAGGATTTTAGCTTATTTTTAGCTTTGATTTCATTAATGTCAGAAAATAATGATACTAATATTGTTAACAGAGGAGGAGTAGAGGCCTTACAATGGATAAAGGACTATGCCGGCAAAATGATGAGAGATTCAAAAATCTATGAAAATGAAAAATATTTTTTACAGCAATTGGAAGAGTTTGATGATGAATGTATAAATAGAAATCTTAGTCCGGGAGGTAGTGCCGATTTATTATCACTTACCTGGTTTTTCTATTATATAAAAAATTACAAAGTTTTAAATAATTCAAAATCATAAAAAATGAAAAAAATTAATTGTATTTGGATGAGAGGAGGTACCAGTAAAGGAGGGTGTTTTCTTGAAAATGATTTACCTGAAAGTATTGAAGAACAAGACCATATATTGACAGCTATATACGGTGGAAATGATCCTACCGGTAAGCAGTTTAACGGCATGGGCGGAGCAACCTCCACCACCAGCAAAGCAGTGATCGTTAAAAAACGAAACGGAGAAAAAAATGCTGTGAATTATACATTTGCTCAGGTTGATATAACAACCAGCTTAGTAGATCGTAAAGGAAACTGTGGAAATATGTCAGCAGCAGTAGCTCCCTTTGCTATAGAAATGGGATTAATAGATGATGTTCAGGAACCTATTACACAGGTTTCTATTTTTAATACCAATACAAGTAAAATAATTATAGCACATTTGCCGGTAAAAGATGGAAAAGTGGTATATGAAGGTAATTATGCCATTTCAGGAGTGCCAGGAACTGCCTCTAAAATACAATTAGATTTTCTGGAACCCGGAGGTGCTGTAACTAAAAAGCTGCTACCTACAGGAAATGTTATAGATGTTTTATCAACTCCGGATTACGGAGATTTTGAAGTTTCTATAGTTGATGCAGCTAACCCATTGGTTTTTGTCAGGGCGAAAGATTTAGGATTAACAGGAAGCGAACAACCGCTGGATATAGATTCAAATCCTGAATTATTGAAAAAAATGTTAAGTATTAGAGAAGCAGCTTCCGTAAAGATGGGACTAACTACATCTATAGAAGAAGCAAAAAAAATACCTGCAATACCTAAGTTTTGCTTTGTTGCAGAAGCAGCAGATTACAAAGCCAGTAATGGAGAAACAATTAAAAAAGATCAGATAGACCTACAGGCGCGTATGCTTTCAATGGGAAAATTGCATCCTAATTATGCAATAACAGGAGGAATATGTACAGGAGTGGCAGCCAAAATTCCTGGAACAATTGTTAATCAGATTATCGGAAAAGCCAGCGAACAGGAGGAAATACGTATAGGACATTGTGGCGGTTTACTA
Organism: Apibacter raozihei; assembly: GCF_004014855.1. Classification (NCBI taxonomy): domain Bacteria; kingdom Pseudomonadati; phylum Bacteroidota; class Flavobacteriia; order Flavobacteriales; family Weeksellaceae; genus Apibacter; species Apibacter raozihei. The sequence goes on along the minus strand of NZ_CP034930.1, from coordinate 3,166,129 downwards.
TCAGTAGGTGCTAAAGTTGCTGAAGAAGACGGGCAGGTAAAAGCACTGTCAGGAACTGTTTTCAGAACAGTTAAGAAACTTATGAAAGGAGAGGTATATTGGTAAATCTTTGATATTTATTAATCCTTTCATTTAAATTTTTCATATAATTCATTATCAAAATAGATCACATTAAAAATATATTAACTATAACTCCAAATCCCACTTTAAATTTATGAAATAGTGGGATTTTTTTTGTATTAGGATCAACCATACTCATAAGTTTATATTTTTCTACATAATTTAATTCAAACCTCTGTTTTACTAGGTTAAATTTTTATTACAATATAGTTTTAAAATATTTTAAAGTTATTAAATAATGTATTATAAATTTAACATTTATCTTTATAATTTAAAATATTGCGTAATAATTTGTTTGAAAATCAACGAGTAAAAGATAAAATGATTTAGCTTAAATATTTAATTATTAATAATTAAATTAGAATAGCCTTAACTTTTAGAATATCAGTAAAAAAGAGGTGTAATAAATTTTAAAACTATAAATTTTTTATTATATTTGCGCTTCGATTTTGGCGACTAGAAGAAAATCGAAATAACTTTAAGTATAACCACTTTCAAACAAACAATTTCGCCTTTTATTCTTAATTGACCTTGGTTGAAATACAATTTAAATTAAACAATATGTCTGAAGAGACTAAAAACCTAGTAGAAGAACAAGAGGTTCTTCAAAATGCCAATGTGGCTCCTGAACAATTTGATTGGGATTCTTTTGAATCTGGCCTTGACGCTGAAGATAGAAAAGAAAAGTCAGAATTAGAAAAAATGTATGATACTTCTTTACAGGAACTTGATGAAAATCAGGTTTTCAAAGGTAAGGTAGTTCGTATTACCGATAAGGAAGCTATCGTTGACATAAACTTTAAATCCGAAGGAGTAATTTCCTTAAATGAGTTCCGTTATAATCCTAACTTAAAAGTTGGTGATGAAGTTGAAGTAATGGTTGCTCAAAGAGAAGACAAAACAGGACAATTACAACTTTCTCACAGAAAAGCAAGAATGCTTAAAGCTTGGGATAGAGTTAATGAGCTTCACGAAACCGGAGAAATTGTTGAAGGTTATGTGAAATCAAGAACTAAAGGAGGTATGATTGTAGACGTATTTGGAATCGAAGCATTCTTACCTGGTTCTCAGATTGATGTAAAACCAATTAGAGATTACGATCAATTTGTAGGAAAAACTATGGAATTCAAGATTGTGAAAATAAACCATGAGTTCAAAAACGTAGTTGTTTCTCACAAAGCATTAATCGAAGCTGACATCGAAGATCAGAAAAAAGAAATTATCGGTCAATTAGAAAAAGGTCAGGTATTAGAAGGTGTTGTTAAAAACATTACTTCTTACGGTGTATTCATCGACCTTGGAGGTGTTGACGGACTTATCCATATCACAGATCTATCATGGAGCAGAATTAATCATCCATCTGAAGTAGTACAATTAGATCAGAAAGTTAACGTGGTAATCCTTGATTTTGATGATCAAAAATCAAGAATTCAGTTAGGTATGAAACAATTGGAACCACATCCATGGGATGCTTTAGATTCAAGCTTACAGGTTGGAGACAAAATCAAAGGAAAAGTAGTTGTTTTAGCTGATTATGGTGCTTTTGTAGAAGTAGCTCCAGGTGTTGAAGGATTAATTCACGTTTCTGAAATGTCTTGGTCTACTCACTTAAGATCTGCACAAGATTTCGTACAAATCGGTGATGAAGTAGAATGTGTAATTCTTACTTTAGATAAAGAAGAAAGAAAAATGTCTTTAGGTATGAAGCAGCTTACTCCAGACCCTTGGACAGACATTACTGCTAAATATCCTGTAGGTTCTAAACATAAAGGAACTGTTAGAAATTTCACAAACTTTGGAGTTTTCGTAGAATTAGAAGCAGGTGTTGATGGATTAATTTATATCTCTGATCTTTCATGGACTAAAAAAATCAAACATCCGTCTGAATTCTGTTCAGTAGGAGATGTATTAGATGTTGTAGTTTTAGAACTTGATACAGATGCAAGAAGACTAAGCTTAGGTCACAAACAATTAACTGATAACCCTTGGGATAAATACGAAGTTAAATATGCTGAAGGAACTGTACACACAGGAAAAGTAATTCAGTTGTTTGATAAAGGAGCTACTGTTCAGTTTGAAGATGCTGAAGTAGAAGGATTCTGTCCTTCAAGATTATTAGAGAAAGAAGATGGATCTAAAATCAAAAAAGGAGACGATGCTGAATTCAAAGTAATTGAATTTAACAAAGAATTCAAAAGAGTAGTTGTTTCTCATACTGGAACTTTCCGTGAAGAAGAGAGCAGAGAAGAAACTGAAAAACAAGTTAAGTCTCAAAACCAAAGCGTTGAAAAATCAACCTTAGGTGATTTAGACGAATTACAAGAATTAAAAAGAAAAATGGAAGAAGGAGAATAATCTTTCTGAAGTTTGATAAAATAATTCATAAAAAGAGCCGCTTATGCGGCTCTTTTACTATTAAATTTATTGATTTAGAAAATCAAGGATAATCTGAACTTCAGTTTTAATACCATTAAGAAAAGCACTTTCATCAATAGTAAATTTTGAATTATGATTAACAGCATCATTACCTACTCCAAGTAAGACAAAACAAACAGGAGCTATTTTTTTATAATAAGAAAAATCCTCACTGGCTGTAATAGAGGGAGAATCAACAACATTATCTAATCCTGTCGCCTTAATAGCGCTGGCTTTGGCTAAAGCATTCAGTTTTTCATCATTATATATAGGTGGATAACCTAAAACATAATCCAGTTGATAGCTTGCATTGTTAGTTTTTATTGTATTTTCAACTATGGATTTAATGCGTGTTTCCATTAACTTTCTTGTTTCAGGATCAGTCGTTCGTATCGTAGCTGCCAGTTCAGCTCTTTCAGGAATTACATTAGGAGCATTTCCTGATTGAAATTTTCCAACAGTAAGAACAGCTAAATTTCCAGGCTGTACATTTCTGGAAACAATAGTTTGTAAATTATTTACCAGCTCAGCCCCTGTAACGATAGGGTCAACACCTAGATGGGGCATGGAACCATGAGAACTTTTACCAGTGATTGTCAGGAAAAAGCTGTCTGAGGCAGTAGAGGCAGGCCCGTTAGGCAAAATACCAATGATTCCTACAGGAAGAGGCATAACATGTAGTCCGAAAAATGCTTCAATGGAATCAAGTTCTCCGGTTTTAATCATATCTAAAGCTCCTCCGGGAATTTTTTCTTCTGCATGTTGGAATATAAATATAACAGTACCTTTTAAATTTTTTTGCATTTTAGAAAGCGTATAAGCTGTTCCAAGCAACATAGCTGTATGAGAATCGTGACCGCAGGCATGACTCACATTTGCATTTACAGAGGCATAAGGTAAACCTGTTTCTTCCTGAATAGGTAAGGCATCCATATCAGCTCGGAAAGCAACAGTTTTTCCGGGAGAATTTCCTTTTAAAATACCAATGACACTGGTTTTTGTAATTTGTTTCACCTGAATATTTCCAAAACTCTTCAATACATCTGCCACATATTTACTGGTTTTGTTTTCCTGAAATGAAAGTTCAGGATTTTGATGAATATGTCTTCTCCATTCTATAACCTTAGTCATAGGGATGGAGTTCTGCCATAAAGTATTATCTTGCCCGAAGCTATATTGAGATAATACTGATAAGGTGAGTAATATAAGTTTTTTCATAAATTGATTTTTTTGAATAAGTAAATTATATGGACTAAAGATAATAAAAAAATAAAATAAGATAAATTAAAATTATTTACACTAGGTAAAAGTATATTTTGAGTCAATTTATTTTCAAAGTAAAAAAAATATTTACATGACATAAGTAATAATAAAATTGGTAGAATGTTTAATGATAAAAAATTACAACCATAAGTTTTAAACAAAATTATATGTATAGTTGACTGAAGATAATTACAAATAATATATATATGATTATGTTTACCTTATATACTTTTTGTAATTTTACTTGAAATACTATTTGACACTTAAAATAAAAAATAAAATAATGAAAGTCTCTTTTTTTTCAACCCAACCTTACGATATAAAATTTTTTAATGCATGTAATGAAAACTTTAATTTTGAATTGGAATATTTTGAAGCTAATCTTGACGAACATACAGTTAATATTTTAGAAGATGCAGAAGCTATTTGTGTTTTTGTTAATGATAAAATTAATAAAGAGGTAATAAAAAAATTAGTTAAGAAAGGAGTTAAATATATAGCCCTTAGAAACGCAGGATTTAATAATGTAGATTTGGAAGCCGCTAAAGAGTACGGATTAAGAGTGTGCAGAGTACCAGCATATTCACCGGAAGCGGTAGCAGAACATACCTTGGCTATGTTGTTGACTTTAAATAGAAAGACACATAAAGCTTATAATAGGGTGAGAGAACAAAATTTTTCATTAAACGGATTACTAGGTACCAATATTTTTAAGAAAACGGTTGGAGTTATTGGAACCGGAAATATAGGAAGAGTATTTTGCAGAACGATAAAGGCATTAGGCACAAAAGTATTAGCGTATGATCTATATCCGAATGAAGAATTAAAAAAAGAAGGTTTTGAATACGTAGCACTGGATGAATTATTAAAACAATCCGATATTATATCTTTACACTGTCCGTTAACTCCCGAAACTCATCATATAATCAATAAAGATACTATTGAACTTATGAAGAAAGGTGTGTATTTAATTAATACAAGTAGAGGAGGGTTAATTGATACCCGCGCTATTATCGAAGGTCTTAAAACAAAAAAAATAGGAGCATTAGGTATCGATGTATATGAGCAGGAAGAAAAACTGTTTTTTAGGGATTTATCGGAAACTATCATCGAAGACGATACCATTCAATTGTTACTTTCATTCCCTAATGTTTTAGTAACGGCGCATCAGGCATTTTTTACCGAAGAAGCCTTAAGCCAGATTGCTTTAGTAACTTTAGATAATCTTAAACAATTAGAAGAAACGAAAACTATTGAAAACAAAGCTGCACAATTAGTTTAATCATTTTAAGCAACTAATTATTACTTAACACTAAATATTGACAAATACTGATAGGAATTAGTAAATCATATAAATTAAATTAAAATTATTTATTAAGAAATAAGTATTTACTTAATCATTAGAAAATTTGTTATCTTAAATCTAAACTATTTAACACTTTATTAGAGGAATTATTATGGAATATAATAAATTTTTATCAGAAAAACTAAATATAAAATTACCGTTGTGGACCTTGTTTTTTCCGGTTATAGCTGTATTTACTTTATTTTTAAAAGGCACGTTTACTGAAAATACTTTTTATCTTATTTTTTTAGGAGTTATATTAATTACAGCAGTTTTATCTGCCGTTCATCATGCAGAGGTAATAGCTCATAAGGTAGGAGAGCCTTTCGGAACAATCATTTTAGCAGTAGCCATTGCAGTCATAGAAGTGTCACTTATTGTATCATTAATGATGTCAGAAGGAAACGAACAGCCTTCAGCGCTGGCTAGAGATACCGTTTTTGCAGCTATCATGATTATATTAACAGGTATAATAGGACTATGTCTTTGGTCTGGTGGATATAAGTACAAACAACAAGACTATAGACAACAAGGTGTTAGTGCAGCACTGATTACCTTAATAGCAATATCTATGCTAACACTGGTTTTACCCAATTATACAACAACTGAAGCCGGAAGTGTATATTCTGATAAACAATTAATTTTTGTGGCAATTATTTCTTTGGTTTTATATGGAGGTTTTATATCCATGCAAACTATAAGACACAGGGATTTTTTCTTACCAAAAAAAGAAGATATAAATCACGATGAATCAGAGCATGCAGATCCCCCCTCATTACCCACAACAATTACCAGCCTGATCTTGCTCATATTGGCATTAGTAGCAGTGGTACTATTATCAAAAAAATTGTCTCCGGCCATAGAAAGCATGGTTATAGAAATGGGTGCACCTATGAGTTTAGTAGGTATAATCATAGCTGCAGTTATTCTATTACCCGAAGGCATGGCAGCATGGAGGGCAGCACAGAATAACAGATTGCAGACTAGTTTGAACTTAGCTTTAGGATCTGCTTTAGCAAGTATAGGGCTAACCATTCCCGCAGTAGCAATTGTATCCTATTTCACTGGAATGACGGTTACCTTGGGAATTGATGCAAAATCAACTTTACTGTTAATTTTATCATTGTTTACAGTTTATTCTTCCCTGCACTCAGGAAAAACCAACATACTTCAGGGAATTGTATTACTGGTAATTTTTGCTACGTATTTATTTACGACTATTGTACCTTAAAAAACGAAATATTAATTATAAACAAAAAAGGTATTCAATTGAATACCTTTTTTTATTTTAAATATAAAATTATTAATGTTTAAAATGTCTCACACCAGTAAATATCATAGGAATATTATGCTCATTACAGGCATCTATACTTTCCTGATCTCTCATTGAGCCACCTGGTTGAATTATAGCTTTTATACCATTGGCAGCAGAAACATCCACAACATCTCTGAAAGGGAAAAAAGCGTCAGAAGCCAGAATTAAATCAGATTGTGTTTTACTTTTAGCTCTTTCAATAGCTTGTTTAGCAGCCCAGATTCTGTTAGTTTGTCCTGAACCAATACCTAGGGCTTGTTGTCCTGAAGCTACAACAATTGCATTAGATTTAGCATGTTTAACAATTTTTTGAGCAAAAATCAAATCTTCCATCAATTCCTTTTTCGGAGCCAGTTCGGTGACTTTTTCAAAATTGCTGGAAAAAGCATTGTCGGTATCCTGTACAAGTAAACCTCCATCAACCTTTACAAATTCAACGGAATCTGATACCGGATTGTTAACTTTTATAATTCTAAGATTTTTTTTAGTAGCGAACACTTGTAAAGCTTCGGAATCAAATGAAGGAGCGATAACTATTTCCAAAAAAGTAGGAGCCAGTAACTCAGCAGTCTTTTTATCGACTTCTGTATTGAATGCAACTATACCTCCAAAAATTGATACCGGATCGCAGTCATATGTTTTTTGATAAGCTTCAGAAACAGAATTTCCGAGTGCAACTCCACAAGGCGTTGAATGTTTTACAGCACAGCAGGCAATTTCAGAAAATTCGTTAACAACTTTATAGGCCATATCCATATCTCTGAAGTTATTAAAAGAAAGTTCTTTGCCTTGCAGCTGTTCAAAGTCTTTCATAGCTCCGTTTTTAGTTTTATCAACGTAAAACGCCGCTTTTTGATGAGGATTTTCTCCATATCTTAAATCTTCAACTTTTTCATAAGAAACATTTAAATATTGAGGATAATCATCCTGAAGTATGTAGGAAGAAATAGCAGCATCATAAGCAGATGTGAGGTTGAAAACTTTTCCAGCAAGCTTTTTTCTTGTTTCAAAAGTAGTATCACCTAATTCAGTAATTTCCTGAATAATTAAATCATAATCCTCTACCTGAGAAATTACGGTAACTGACTTAAAATTTTTAGCAGCTGATCGTAGCATAGAAGGTCCTCCGATATCTATGAATTCAATCATTTCCGGTTCAGAAAGACCAGTATTCATCTTTTCAAAAAAAGGATAAAGATTTACAACAACCAGATCTATTGTCTGTATCTGATGTTCAGCAATAGTTTTTAAATGATTTTCATTATCACGTAATGCCAGTATTCCTCCATGTATATTAGGATGCAGTGTTTTTACTCTTCCGTCAAGCATTTCCGGAAAATGAGTAACCTCATCAATTTCAATAACATTTACACCATTGTTCTGAAGATGCTTATAAGTACCTCCGGTAGAAATAATTTCATATCCCTTAGATATAAGGAATTTCGAAAATTCAATCAGATTTGATTTATCTGATACGCTTATTAAAGCTCTTTTCATGAATTTGAATTTTTATTTAGTTTAATTTAGTTCAGATTATTCGATGATTAAATAGTAGGCATTACCTTTTATTTCATCATCAAAAGATAAAGGAAAATCCAGATACTCTTCCCAAAATTGATTTTTAAGTTTGACTCCATTTTCTTTAGAATATGTATCTAAAGTATAGCGAGCATTAATTAGGTTTTCAACTTTACCGCTAATTGGTGTATAAATAGCTTTTCCACCGGGTATTGATATTAATTTGATATCAGTATTAGGAGGAAGAATATCTAATTTGACAGGATAGCCGGAATAAAAAACAGCACTTTTTTCAATTGTATCATATTTAATATAATACGCAATAGGATTTTTAATATCATTAGGAATATAGCGAAGACTATCAGTAAGATATTCTGTTATTTCGCCTAAAGATTTATGCATTGATTTATAAATATCTTCAGCATCCGTAGATGTTTCATTTTTAATGGCAATCATTTGAATTCCCTGAAGATCTGTATATTCAGTATCACCAGAAGCAAGAATTTTATTTAAATTACCTTTACTTAATTTTTTTTCCAGCCGGGCAAGGCTTTCTTCTAAATTATCCTGTAATCTTTCTGCATACAGATAAGCAAAAATTCGGTTAAAATATGAAAAGTCTTCTGTTTTTAGATTAACGGTTACTTGAGTGGAGCCATCTACAGGTTTAAAGTATATATCTTCTATACAGATAACAGCTGTTTCAACAAAAATGATTTGAGATTGAATATATTTATTGATTTTACTTTTAAGAATTTTATATTCTCCTTTACCTATATTAGTGTCTTTTTTATTGGACCAGGTTAAGCTGCTTCCTTCACCTTTATATGGCGCAAAATAATTAATTCGAGTATTAATGGAATCTTCACTGACCATAGTACCCCATACTCCGTAATTTTCTAAATCGTTAAATTCGAGAAAAACTTCACTAATCGGATTGTTATACTCTCTGGAAACCTGAAAGTTAATGTTTTTAGGTAGAAAAGAAGGGATAATACATCCCGCTATTGCAAATAGCAATATAATTAACAATAAAATATTAACAATCTTTTTCATGTAAAATTAAATAAAGTATAAATAGCTGTATAAAAAATACAATTTTAATAACCCGAATCACATAGTTTACAAAACTACAAAAAACATTGATTATAATAGATAAAACAAACTATTATAATAAGAATTTAATTATAATTTTAGCCGATAAACAAAAAAACCTATCATTTCGATAGGTTTTTTGTTATAAATATTAAGTTTATTTTTTTGAAACTGCTTCAACCGCTACAGGGGCATCCTCAACTTTACCCTGAATCCTTACAGCTAAAGTCGGGTTATTAACATCGTTAGAGTTAATAGTAATTACTTTATTGAAGTTTCCTCCGCTAGCAGTATTATAAGTTACAGTAATTTCACCCTTTTTACCAGGTGCAATTGGTTCGGAAGGCCATAAAGGCACAGTGCACCCGCAAGAAGTATTAATCTTAGATATAATAAGTGGTTTTTTTCCTACGTTTTGAATCTTGATTATTCTTTTACCATCAGAACCTCTTGCTATGTTGCCGTACTCAACAATATTATTTTCATAATTTGTTATTTTTAGTTCTTGTGCATTACTTAGTAAGAAAGCACCTAAAACGAATGCTGAACTTAAAATAATTTTTTTCATATCTAAGAATTATTTTTTAATTTATTATTTAACTTCTCCTTTAATTTTTAATAGTTTCCTTGAATACTTAGTATCATTAGTGTAAACCTCAATAGATTTAGAAAATTTACCATTAATTTTTGTATCGTATTTAACAGTTATTTCTCCTGATTTACCAGGTAATATTGGTGTTTTTGTCCATGACGGTACGCTACAATCACAAGAAGATTTTACATTTGATACTATTAAGGGTTTATCTCCTGTATTTGTAAATTTGAATACTTTGGTTCCGTTTGCACCTTTTTTTACAGAACCGTAATCTATTTGCTCCTGTTCGAAAGAGATAGATTGAGCAGATAAAAATCCAATTCCTAATAAAAATGAAACAGCAATAAATTTCTTCATTTGTATCTATAATATAATGTTAATAATTGAAATTTGGAATTAATAAACAATGTAAAGTCAAAAACAATACCAAAAAACACTCAAAAAATGTTAAAGTATTTCATGTATTTTAACATTTAACACGGTAAATTTAGATAAAAAAAATAAATTATACTTTTAAAAATTTATCTTTTTTTGATTTCTAAAATTATTTTTTAATAAGTATAAATGTTACAATTACCTGTAAAAGAACAAATATTGTGTTTTACAGGTAAAAAGCTTTTCTAAATTCTTTCATATTGAGAGGGGTAATTTTTACTACCCTCTAAAATAATTGATGATTGTAAAGCAAAATAAGGATTACGAAGTAATTCTCTTCCTATAAAAATGAGATCAGCTTCTTCGTTTTCAAGAATTTCTTCAGCTTGAACTGCATGAGTAATCAATCCTACAGATCCTGTTAATATACCTGTTTCATTTTTTATTTTCTGAGCAAATGGAACCTGATAATTTGGTTTTACAGGTATTTTAACATGAGGCAGAAGTCCACCGGAAGAAACATCTATTACTTCAACACCACTATTTTTTAATATTTCTGCTAATTCTATAGATTCATCAATAGACCACCCACCTTCTGCCCAGTCTGTAGCAGAAATACGTACCCAAAGCGAGTTATGATTATGAAGAACTTCTTTACAAGCCTCAACTATCTCAAGTAAAAACCGAATTCTGTTTTTAAATTCGCCACCATATATATCTTTTCTTTGATTGCTTAAAGGAGATAAGAATTCATGAATTAAATATCCATGAGCAGCATGAATTTCTATAATATCATAGCCGGCTTTGGCTGCACGGCTGGCAGCCTCTTTAAAATCAGTAATTATAATATTAATTTCATCTATTGAAAGTTCTTTAGGAACTAATGAATCTGAATCAAACGCTATGGCAGAAGGAGCTACAACAGGCCACTGGCTATAACCTTCTTCAAGTTTTTCGTCTGGCATCCAGGGAATAGTAGTACTGGCTTTTCTTCCTGCATGTGCAAGCTGAATGCCAGCCAGTGAATTTTGATTATGTATGAAATTAACAATTTTGTTAAGTTCAAGCATATGTTCATCTTTCCATATACCTAAATCTTTATATGTAATTCTTCCTTGAGGAGAAACTGCCGTTGCTTCCTGAATCACTGCTGCCACCCCGCCTACAGCTCTGGATCCGTAATGAACAAAATGCCATTCATTGGCAAAACCATCATGCGAAGAATACTGACACATCGGAGACATGACTATTCTGTTCTTAAGAATATTGTTTTTTAAATTTAAAGATGAAAATAATTTAGACATAACATTTAAGGTTTAGTGTTTTTATTTATACAAAGTTAGTAACTTTAATTGAGTAAATATGATTTGAAAAATCATATTATTTTTGGTTATAGCAATATAAAATAGTTTTACTTTTGTAAAGTACAAAATATAAATAATTAATAGTTAGCACGAATGATATTAAGCTGGTTTAGATATCTGCCTTTTGTTATAATTTTATTTTTTGCAAATAAAATATATGCACAGTCTTTGACCTTTTCGATGGCGAAGGATATAATGTATAAGGATAACAGCTTGATTAAAGTAGCAGAAAAAAAAGAGGAAGTACACAAATACGAATTGAAAACTTCTCAAGGATTACGTTATCCAAAAATAGGAGCTTTCGGAATGGGTATATATCTAAATAAAGAGTTGGGAGCCGATTTAAATGGCATAAGGAATGGTATTGGAGGTTTATTGCACTTACCGGATCCAAGTCTTTTGGGAAATTGGGATGTAACATTACTAAAAAGAGGTATAGCTTTTGGAGGAGTGGATTTTTTGTGGCCATTATTTAGTGGAGGAAAGATTAACGCTGCTGTGGAAGCTTCCCGAATAAAATCTGAAATTGGTGAAATGGAAACCATAAGTACTAAAAATAAGTTAATTTCAGAGTTGGCTCAGCGTTATTTTCAGGTAAAATTAGCAGATGAAGCTGTTATAGTTCGAAAAAAAGTTTTAGAAGGAATGAATCGCCATTTATATAATGCAACTAAACTAGAAGAGCAAGGAATTATTGCTCCTGTTGAAAAATTACAGGCAGATGTTGCAGTATCAGAAGCAAACAGGCAGTATTTAGCTGCAAAAAAAGATGCTGCTTTAGCCAGGGTAGCGTTATCTAACACATTGGAAACTGAAATTCAATCTGCAGATCTATCCACTGATTTTTTTGTATCACCTTTCATTAAACCACTGGAATACTATCAAAGCGCAGCCATATTAAATTATCCGGAATTGCAGAAGTTGCAATTACAAATTGATTTGGCAGAGCAGGGAATTAAAGCTAAGAAATCTTCTTATTATCCTACAGTTGCGACCTTTGGTCAGGCAATATTAGTACATAACAACCCTGTAGGACTAGTTGAAAAAGATCAAAAACCATGGTTATTAGGTGTAGGGATCAGTTATACTTTATTTGAAGGTTTACAGCATAAAAATGAGATTAAATCAGCAAAAGCAACTAAAGAAAGCGTTGAACTATATCAGCAGAGAGCAAATATTGACATTAAAACAATAATAGAAAAGATATATTATGATTTAGAGAAGCAGGACGAACAAATTAAAAATTTAGAAGTACAGATTAAACTTGCAGAAGAATTAGTCAGAGTACGGAATTTTGCTTTTTCTGAGGGGGTGGCATCTTCAATAGACGTGGTAGATGCAGAGTCCAATTTATCTGGTGTACGACTGCAAAAATTACAAGCAGAGTACAATTATGTCACTGACCTGGCATCTTTGTTGGAATACAGTGGATTAAGCGAAGAATTTTTAACATATACTAAATAATAGTTTCAATATATGAAAAGTAAACTTATAAGTGCTGTAATCAGCCTGATTGTAATTATAGCAATTATAGGAGTAGCTGTTTGGTTTATGCTTAGCTCTCCGGAAGTTAGCTACTTACAAGGACAGGTCGATGCAACACAAATCAATGTTTCACCCAAAATACCGGGGAGACTAGAGCAAATTTTGGTAAAAGAAGGAGATTCTGTAAAGGTCGGACAAATTTTGGCTGTATTGGGAACTCCTGAATTGGATGCTAAGTTGCTTCAGGCTGAATCCGTAAAGGCTGCTGCTGAAGCTCAAAATGAAAAAGCAAGGAGGGGGACAAGGGCAGAACAGATACAAGCAGCATATAATGTCTGGCAGCAAGCTAAAGCAGCATCGGAATTAGCTGACAAGACCTATACTCGAATGCAAAATTTATATAATGACAAAGTAATACCTGCACAAAAGCGAGATGAAGCCTTTACCCAGAGTAAAGCATATAGAGAACAGGAAAAAGCTGCATATTCAAACTATCAGATGGCAGTAAATGGAGCAAGAATTGAAGATAAGGAGGCTGCATCGGCTCAGGTGAGCCAGGCGCAGGGTGCTGTAAATGAGGTGTTGGCATATAAGAAAGAAGCTAATATTGTATCGCCGGTAAATGCTGAAGTTTTAAAAATTGTTCCTAATAAAGGAGAAGTGGTAAACGCAGGCTATCCCGTTATTAATCTGGTAGACTTGAATGATATATGGGTAGTTTTTAATATAAGAGAAGATTTTATGGGCTTCTTTAAAAAAGGAAATTCTTTTGAAGCAATAATTCCTGCATTGAATAATAAAAAAATTAGATTACAAGTGCGTTACATAGCTGCTCAGGGAGATTTTGCAACCTGGAGCGCTACCAAAACCCAGGGAAGCTTTGATATGAAAACTTTTGAAATAAAAGCATATCCTTCACAAAAAATAGAAGGACTAAGACCAGGGATGAGTGTACTGATAGATCAAAGTTTACTGAAGAAAAAATAAAATGTTTAAAGGTTTTTTTTCCATTTTTGGATCAGAAGTTGTTAGAATTATTACAAGTCCAAGATTGCTTTTTTTAATAATAGGAATTCCTTTAGGATTGTTTATATACTACACTAGCCTTCTGAATTCAGGTGTACCGGAAAAATTACCAGTTGTTTTATATGATCAGGATAGAACCCAAACATCGAGACAGCTTGGAAGAATGTTAAATTCTTCCTCCTCTTTAAATATAGTTTCAGAAGTTTTTAGTTATAAAGACGGGGAAAAGAAAGTACGTACAGATGAAGCATTAGCCTTTATAATAATTCCTGACGATTTTGAAAAAAATATCTTTAAAGGTAATTCTGTCTCTGTAGTATGTTATTATAATTCCCAATATATTTTAGCCGGTGGAATCATTAATAAAGCTTTTCAGACAGTGGTGGGAACTTTTTCAGCCGGAGCTCATATAAAAGCCCTGATGCAAAAAGGAAACTCATCATATCAGGCATTAGCGGCTACCTCTCCTGTAAATACCGATAAACATATATTGTTCAATCCATATACCAATTACTCCTATTATCTTAATTTGTCATTAATGCCAATGTCAATACAGATAGTAATAATTGTAATTTCAATTTTTAGTCTGGGGTCCGTACTAAAATATGACCAAGGTAAAGAACTATTGGAGGTTGGTAATCAAAAAATAGGAGTAATATGTATGGCTAAATTGCTTCCTTACACAATTATTTTTTCAATCATTGGTTTTTTTATGAATTCTCTTCTTTATTATAAAATAAAAATACCAATGCATGGAAATATCTGGATGATTAATTTGTACTTTATTTTTTTTATAATAATATGTCAATGTGTTGCTCTTTTTTTTGTTTCTCTTTCTACAAGTCTAAGAGCTGCACTAACAATAGGAGGAGGTTTTGCGGCAATATCTTTTTCTTTTGCAGGTTATACATTTCCGGAAGAAGGTATGCCAACAGTTATTAAATTTATAAATTATTGCTTCCCTTTTACCTCTTATTTACGGTTAACTATAAATTATGCTGTCAGAGGAATGAATATAAATATATATGACTGGAAATATATCTTGGCTTTAATTATTTTTTTAATCCTTGGGTTTGTTTCTATGTTTATTTACGGTAATAAACTTAAAAAAGGAGGATACGATGTTAAATAACATTAAAGAATATTTTTATGCAATAGTCGATAGTTTAAGAACGGAAATACGTCTGATTTTTTCAGATGCTGCGGTATATTCTTCCTATATAGGAGCCACCTTATTAATTGGAATATTATATTCTTACGTTTACTCTAAAGAGGTTATTTCCGAATTGCCAATAGTAGTAGTGGATTTAGATCAGACTCAGATGAGTAACAAATTAGTACGAATGATTAATGCTACTAAGCAGGTAAATGTGAAGTATTCTGTTTCAGATATGTCTCAGGCACATGAACTTTTTGATTCGGGGCTGGTAAAAGGTGTTGTTGTAGTAAATCATAATTTTTCTAAAAAAATTCAAAAAGGTGAAGTACCTGCTTTATCCGTATACTGCGATGCCTCATACATGCTATACTATAAACAGATGCTTACCGCTGTAACTTCCTCTGCCGGAACATTTAGTGCAGGAATTGAAATAAACAAGTTGATTGGTAGCGGTTTAACTTCAAGACAGGCGTTGGACTCACGCCGGCCGGTGAATCCTATTTCTAAACCTTTATATAATATTGATGCCGGATATGCTACCTTTTTAATGCCTGTCGTTTTTCTAATAGCCATACAGACCTTACAAATATCCGGAATGGGTATTATTGGAGGAACACAAAGAGAAAAGAAACAATACCCCGAAAATTATGAATTTATGAAAAGACCTTTTGGTGTAATTTTTATTTTAATAGGTAGATCTGGGGCTTATGTATTGTTATCAACACTCATAATGATTTTACAGATGGGGTTTGTTATGCATATTTTTGATTTTCCTCTTCGCGGAAATCCTTGGGAAGCAATATTGTTTTTAATACCATTTATTTTATCAGTAACTTTTTTAGGGATATTTTTAACAAATTTCTTCAAAAACAGAGAAGATGCTGTAATGACGGTGACTATATTTTCAATTCCAGCCTTATTTCTTTGTGGGGTATCTTGGCCGACCATAGCATTCCCTGATTGGCTAAAAGTTTTATCAATATTTTCTCCATCTACATTAGGAGTGAAAGGATATGTTGAAATTACACAGTTTGGCGCATCTTTTCAAGAAATCAAAAATACATGGTTTCAGCTTTGGGGAATAACTTTCTTTTACTTTATTTTAGCTGTACTAACTCTTAAAAGATTATATTTTCTTAATTTAAATAAGTCAGTTGATTAATATTAATTAAAAAAATATTTTTTTCTTCTTTTTTATATTAAATCATGTTTTATATTTTATATATTTAATTTGTTTTTTTTATATGTTTAAAATCATATGTGTTCAGCGTGTGAATTATATCATATTGTAAAAAATAAAAATTAAGATATTTAGTAGTAGCTTTGGTAGAGGAAAAACAAGAAAAAAATAAATTTATTTTAAATCATGGAAAACTTAATAAAATCATTAGAGAAACATGGAATTAAAGGTGTAAAAGAAATTGTACACAATCCAACTTATGAACAGTTATTTCAGGCAGAAATGGATCCGGCAAACGAAGGATATGAAAAAGGGGAATTAACTACTTCTGGAGCTGTGTCTGTTAAAACAGGGGTATTTACAGGTCGTTCACCTAAAGATAGATATATTGTAAAAGATTCAGTAACCGAAGATACTATCTGGTGGGATGGTAATATCAACAGACCGACATCTTCTGAAATTTTTTCTGATTTAAAAGGACTGGTAGCTAATCAGCTTTCAAATAAAAAATTATATGTAGTTGATACATTTTGTGGAACGAATAAAGATACAAGAATGAAAGTTCGTTTTGTCATGGAAGTAGCATGGCAGGCACATTTTGTAACAAATATGTTTATCCGACCTTCTCAATATGAATTGGAAAATTACGGGGAACCTGACTTTTTTATCATGAATGGATCAAAAGTAGTTAATCCAAAATGGAAAGATCAAGGATTAAATTCTGAAAATTTTGTTATGTTTAACTTAACTGAAAAAGTTCAGATTATTGGAGGAACTTGGTATGGAGGAGAAATGAAAAAGGGAATGTTTTCAATGATGAACTATTATCTTCCATTAAAAGGAATGGCATCTATGCATTGTTCTGCAAATGTGGGTGAAGCAGGTGATGTTGCAGTATACTTCGGGCTATCCGGTACAGGGAAAACTACATTGTCAGCAGATCCTAAACGATATTTGATAGGTGATGATGAGCATGGCTGGGATAACAACGGAGTTTTCAATTACGAAGGAGGTTGTTATGCTAAAGTAATTGATTTGTCAGAAGAAAAAGAGCCGGATATCTGGAGAGCTATCAGAAGAGATGCGCTACTGGAAAATGTTGTTGTAAAAGATAATGGAGAAGTCGATTATAAAGATAATTCTATTACAGAAAATACAAGAGTATCTTATCCAATCTATCATATTAGCAAAATAGTATTGCCATCTAAAGCAGGACATGCTAAAAAAATTATATATCTGTCTGCAGATGCATTTGGAGTATTACCTCCGGTTTCAATTTTAGACGAAGAACAAGCACAATATCACTTCCTATGCGGTTATACTTCAAAGTTAGCAGGAACTGAACGTGGGATAACTGAACCTCTACCTTCATTTTCTCCAGCTTTCGGAGAAGCGTTTCTTTCACTTCACCCTACCATGTATTCCAAAACTTTAGTAGCTAAAATGAAAGAGCACGGAGCTAAAGCTTACTTGGTAAATACCGGTTGGAATGGTACAGGAAAAAGAATATCTTTGAAGGATACGAGAGCTATAATTGATGCTATAATTGATGGTTCAATTGAAAAATCAGAAAAAGCTACAATTCCGTATTTAAATCTTACTTTCCCTAAGCAATTAGAACACGTTTCTGATATATTAGATCCTAGAACCACTTATTCACAGGTTTCTGAATGGGAAACAAAAGCAAAAGATTTAGCGGCAAAATATATCAAAAATTTTGAACAATATACAGATACTGAAGAAGGTAAAAGACTTGTGGCAGCTGGTCCACAATTATAGATTTGGTATCTAAATAATTACATTCTGAAAA
The DNA here is from genome assembly GCF_004014855.1 of Apibacter raozihei. Taxonomy (NCBI): domain Bacteria; kingdom Pseudomonadati; phylum Bacteroidota; class Flavobacteriia; order Flavobacteriales; family Weeksellaceae; genus Apibacter; species Apibacter raozihei. Next base: position 3,148,064 of record NZ_CP034930.1, on the reverse strand, counting down.
GAGCAACTTTTTATAGTTGCTCTTTTTTTTGTTAAAATATTGAATACGTAAAGTTTAGTGAAGAAGTATGCTCATTTAAACTTCATATTATTTTTACGATTGATTTTACGAAAAAATGAAAATAATATAAAATAAAGATAACTTTGGGTACATGTTTTTTACGATAAAAATTGTTAGATGTTGAAAAAAAAATATTAAAACATAAAAATTATAGATACTAACCCCATATTTTGATAGATTACGTATTTAAAAAAAATTAACCTACATTATGTTTTTGATTATTGTTTCATGAATAAGGTTTCGAGTGAAATATATGGTAAAATATATAAGTTATTAATTATTAAATAGTAAGGCCTTTAATTTACTCGTAAACTTATGAGGAAAAGATATAAAATAAATAATTAGAATAATAGACAGTAAATCCTAGTCAAAATATTAAAATAAACCCAGAAAATTTATTTTTATTGAAATAAGTATAGCTTTTTTAATGAAAAACTAATATTTGATATTTTTCAGTTTGGTTTAATCAATAAAATAATTATTATTTTGGATTATAATTCGAAAAAAGTATCTATTTTTACCAAAATGAATACAAGAGTAAGTTCTGATTTCTTTTGTCAAAATTCAATAACTGTAGCTGAGCAATTAATAGGAATGAAGCTTGTAAGAGTGTATGAATCTGGTGAAATTAAAAAGTTTATAATAACAGAAACAGAAGCATACATAGGAGAAGATGATTTAGCATGCCATGCAAGCAAAGGAAGGATACCACGAACAGAAGTCATGTTTCATGAAGGAGGTAAAATATATGTATACCTTATATATGGAATTTATTGGATGTTAAATATAGTGACAGGATTAGAAAAACATCCGCAAGCAGTTTTAATCAGAAGTGTTAATGAATGTAAAGGCCCGGGTAGGTTGGGTAAACTACTTAGACTTGATAAGAGTTTTTATGGAGAAGATCTGTCAAATTCCCGGAGAATATGGCTTGAAGAAGGAATAACCGGCTTAGACTTTATTATGACACCCCGTATCGGAATTGACTATGCTGGAGAGATATGGAAAAATAAACCTTGGAGATTTGTAACAATAGATAAATAATTTAAAAAACAACTAAAAATTAAATCGAAAATTAAAAACTAACAAATTAAATTTTTCAATGAAAGTATTTAAGACTTCACAAATTAAACAATGTGATGAGTATACCATTCTGCATGAACCAATTTACTCCATAGATTTAATGGAAAGAGCCGTATCTGTTTGCTTTGAATGGCTAAAAGCTAGATATTCCGAAGATTATACATATTATATTTTTTGTGGTAAAGGCAATAACGGAGGGGATGGCTTGGCACTCGCCCGAATGTTATTAAATGAAAATTATAAAGTGCAGACTTTTGTAATTAACTCTTCATCAGATTTTTCAGAAGATGCATCCGTAAATTTTGAAAAATATCCTGATTCTGTAGATTTTATCGAAGGAGAAGATTTTACTATTCTGGAAGATAAAGCAATAATTATTGATGCTCTTTTTGGAATAGGGTTAAATAAACCATTAGAAGGCATGTCTGAAATAATTGTAAAGCAATTAAATTCAATACAGGCAAAAAAAATAGCGATTGATATTCCTAGTGGATTATTTGCCGATGAATTTCCAAAAGAACAACAAACCATTTTTAAAGCAGATCATACTTTGACTTTTGGTTTTTATAAACGAACTTTTCTACATGTTGAAGGATCGGAGTTTGCAGGAAAGGTGCACGTTCTAGATATAGGTCTGAGCAATGAATTTATAGAAAAAGAAAACACTTCTAATTACATTATATCTGAAGACAAAGTTTTTGATAATTTTAAAAACAGAAATCCTTTAAGTAATAAAGGGAATTATGGAAAAACGGTATTAATAGGAGGAAGTTATGGGAAAATGGGGTCTATTAATCTATCTACCCAGGCAGCACTTAGAACAGGAACCGGACTGGTATTTACTTTGGCACCCTCATGCGGTTGTGATATTATGCAGATTTCAGAACCTGAAGCAATGTTTATTTCAGGAGGAGATAAATTTATTTCAAAAATTAATCTGCCATCAGACGAAGTAACTTTAGGAATTGGACCTGGAATGGATAAACAAAAAGAAACCAAGGAGGCCTTTGGAAATTTGTTGAATAATTTTAAAAAACCAATGGTTTTAGATGCTGATGCTTTAAATATTATTTCCGAAGACAAAAAATTAATGGAGCTTCTTTGTGAAAATACTATTATTACTCCGCATCCAAAGGAATTTGAACGTTTATTTGGAAAAACGAGTTCAAGTCTTGAGCAATGTGAACTAGCAAGAAAAAAAGCTAAAGAGTTTAAAATTATTATCGTGTTAAAAGGTCATAATACATCTATTTTAACTCCTGACGGAAACTGTTATTATAACATAACAGGTAATGCCGGAATGGCTAAAGGAGGGAGTGGAGATGTACTAACAGGTATTATTACCGGTTTGTTAGCACAAGGATATTCACCTGTTCAGGCAGCTATTATTGGAGTTTATATACACGGTAAAGCAGGCGATTACGCCGCAGAAAAGTTTTCTCAGGAAGCTATGACTGCGCAGAATATCACTCACTGTTTAGCAGATGTATTTAAATATATACACGAATACACTAATAAATAGTATGTACTAAATATAAAAAATAGAATCCGGATATACTTCGGGTTCTATTTTTTTTTATCCTGAAATAAAACTTCCAATAACAAAAATATGTAATACATTTGATGGTTTAAATCTATTAAACCGTGATCAGTAAAAAAACTAATTTACCAATTCTTACAGGTATCAGTAGCTCTCATATGCTTAATGATATGATGCAGTCATTAATAGTAGCTATTTATCCTATTTTACAAAGTGATTTTTCGCTTAATTTTACTCAAATAGGATTAATAACCTTTACATATCAATGTACAGCATCTTTTCTGCAGCCAATAATCGGAATTTATACGGATAAATATCCAAAACCGTATTCATTGCCTATAGGTATGGCATTTACTTTTGTGGGACTCATATTATTAGCATTTTCATCTAATTTTTTAACTGTTGTTCTTGCAGCTTCGTTAGTAGGAATAGGCTCTGCTGTTTTTCATCCGGAGTCTTCAAGAGTAGCTAGAATGGCTTCAGGAGGAAGTTATGGATTTGCACAGTCATTTTTTCAGGTTGGAGGTAATTTTGGTAGCTCATTAGGACCTTTATTAGCGGCTTTGCTGATAACTCCTTATGGAAAAACAAATGTTGCTTATTTTGCTTTGTTTGCTTTAGTAGGTGTTTTCATATTGTTAAAAGTTAGCAGGTGGTATGCAGAACAGCAATCGGCTAAAAAAGAAAAAGTGAGAATAGAAACTCATAATTTACCAAAAAAAACAGTTATAGTTTCTTTAGTTATACTCTTAATACTGGTATTTTCAAAAGCATTTTATTTATCCAGTTTAACCAGCTATTATACTTTTTATCTGATGCATAAATTTGCTGTTACCGAACAAAATGCACAAATTTATTTATTTATATTTTTATTTTCTGTAGCTGCCGGAACGTTTATAGGAGGTCCTATCGGAGATAAAATAGGCAGGAAATATGTAATCTGGGTATCAATCTTAGGTGTAGCTCCATTTACGTTAGCGTTGCCATATGCCTCTATGCATTGGACTATTATTTTAACAGTAATTATAGGATTGGTTTTATCGTCAGCATTTTCAGCTATATTAGTGTTCGCTCAGGAAATGTTGCCGGGAAGAGTAGGTATGATTTCAGGATTATTTTTTGGTTTTTCTTTCGGCATGGGAGGGTTAGGAGCAGCAATTTTGGGTAGAGTTGCAGATTTAACCAGTATAGAATATGTTTATTCTCTTTGTTCATATCTGCCATTAATAGGTTTACTTACTGTATTTTTACCAGGTAAATCTGCTATGAAAAAATAAAGAATAACAGTGAATATCTGTTATTCTTATATGTAAAAAATGGTAGACTTAAATTTAATTAATTATTTATCATTTAAATAATTAGCTTTTTTAGGAAGCCGTGTGCTCACTAGGAAGGTGATACAAAGCATGATGGTAACATAAATATAAAATCCGTTTTCATGCCCATAATTTTTAAAGCTTAGAGCAACAAATTCAGCTGATCCTCCAAACATAGCATTAGCAATAGCATATGATAGTCCTACACCTAAAGCACGAATTTCCGGAGGAAACATTTCAGCTTTCACAATTCCAGCAATAGAGGTATAAAAACTGATAATACAAAAAATAAAACTTAATAAAATAAAAGCTAAATAAGGATTAGTTCCAATTCTTGGAAGTGTATAAATAACAGGGTAGGTAAATAGTAATCCCAGACCTCCAAATAGCATCATACAGGTTCTTCTCCCTATTTTGTCAGAAAGCATACCAAAAAAAGGTTGAGCTATCATGAAAACAAACAAAGAAGCTGTCATTATACGAGTCGCGGTAGTAAGTTCAAAATGTGCTGTATTGACAAGGTATTTCTGCATATAGGTGGAAAAAGTATAAAATATAAGAGAACCGCCCGAGGTATAACCTAAAACTGTTAAAAATGCTGGAGTATGTTTTTTAAATAACTCTGATAATGTTCCTGCATTTTTATCTTTAGCACTATCTTTAGGGGCAGTTTCCTTAAGGTGTTTTCTTAAATACAAAGATCCAAGAGCGGTTAAACCACCTATGAAAAAAGGAATTCTCCAGGCCCAGGTAGATAGATCTGTTTTGGATAGAGTCAATTCAAGTATCAATAGTACCAGAGCAGCTAATAGTTGTCCTCCGATTAATGTTACATATTGAAATGAGGAGAAAAAACCTCGCTGGTTCGGTAATGCAACTTCACTCATATAGGTAGCTGTGGCTCCGTATTCGCCACCTACCGAAAGACCTTGAATAAGTCGGGCAACTAACAAAATCGCAGGAGCAAATACTCCAATTGATGAATATGTAGGTACTAGAGCAATAATGAATGACCCACAAGCCATCATGACAATAGAAGTTACCAATGATTTTTTACGCCCATGCCTGTCAGCAATACGCCCAAATATCCACCCTCCGATAGGACGCATTAAAAAACCGGCAGCAAAAACACCTGCTGTTTTCAATAGTTTAGTGGTATCATTTCCATCTGGAAAAAATAAATGAGCAAAATATATAGATGTAAATGCATAAATGTAAAAATCAAACCATTCAACCAAATTCCCGGAAGAAGCACTTACAATGGCGATAATGCTGTTTTTTTTCTGTTCTTTAGTGTATTGATTTTTTTTTGTGTTAGTTTGTTGAGATGTCATATTTAGTTAATTTTTATGAAGCATAAATATCCGAAATTATGGCAGATAAAAAAATAAAAACTAGTGATTAATTAAGATATATTGTTAATAACATGATCATAGTATGCAGTCGTCTATCAAAATCGTTTGAAAACTAGCTTAATGCATATATTTATTTATCGTAATATCGAATTTCTATTTTTCAGTAAGAAACAAAAATAAATATTTTTTTCTTCTAAAACTTTTACCCTCAATATTATTAATTGTTAAAACAGCATATGAATGAAGGCAAAGAAACTTTACTATTTTCAGCATTCAGATACTGTTATTTTATTATTGAGAAAAAAAAATATATGGGATAAAATGGTTTATAAATTGTTGTTTATATGAAAACAATTTATAAATTTGCAAATAATTTAAGAAATATATTAATTGAATAGTTATAATTTTAAATAAAATATTTATCGTGAAATTTTAATTGTTTAAACTTTTTATTGCAAATAAAAAATAATATATATTAAGTGTTTAAGAAAAATACTATAACAAAAAATACTGTCATTAAAAACATTGTAAGTCAGAAAAAACAGTTTGGTTTTTACTGGAGTGTTTTTACTATCATATGTTTTATTATTTTTTTAATTAGTATACTCATTACAGATAAAAGCCCTATAAGTATTTTTACTTATAATAGTCATACTACATGTTCAAATGAATGTCCTGTTAAAAACAAAAATGAGAAATCTGTTTTTGTATCAAATTCTTCTAATGAACAAGTAAACATATACATATTTAATGAGGAAATAAAAAAAAGAAAAGAATTTCGTTTCGATAATTCTAACTATTATTCCAAAGTCAAATTAAAAAGATTTAATAAAATTGACTGGAATACCTGTATTTTTAGGCCCATTCCCAATACAAATAAATTATATGCATATAATCCCAGATTAACAGGAAGTGTGTTTTCTATCAACAATTGTCATCTGCTGGGTGCTATTTCTTTTCAGAATTACAAATTCAGTTTTTTGTATTTACAATTAACAAAGGCTGCTAAGTGTATACATCAAATTGAATCAGAATGTACTTTTTACATTAATCATAAGTTAAGAGGACCTCCCGGTATACTTGTTACAAATCTATAAATTACTTATCTATTTTACAATTCTAATAATTGTAAAAACAAATCTTATAATATACCAATTTTATTACAATTTATATTAAAAATAGCTTTTAATAAAGAGCTAAGCATTTTTTTATGCTTTTTTTTAAATACAATTTAGATCTTTCAGTACTTAAATTATTTGAACCAGATGAAAAAACTAACAATTACAATTACATTTTTATTAACATCTACTTATTTGTTATCTCAAGTCGGTTTCAACACAGATAAGCCTAAATCCTCTTTGGATGTTAGCGCAATCAGAGATGAAAAAGGCACCTTAACTAATAATTCATTAGCCTATGGTATTCAGGCGCCGAGATTAACCCGGCAAGAGTTATCAGCTAATACAGCCACCTACGGATCCGAACAAACCGGTGCCATATTATATATAACGGACATAAGCGGTGGAAATACGGACGGAAACAGAATAAATATAAATTCTGTTGGGTATTATTATTTTGATGGCAGCTTATGGCAAAAATTAACGGGGAGTACTGAAGGTTCCGCATCTATGACAGCAGATAACGGTTTAACGTTGTCTACGAATAATATTCAACTAGGAGGAGCTTTAACTAAAGCCACAGATATTGCAACTGCTGGAAACAACATCACTTTTAGCGGGACTGGTCAAATAGGGATTGGTACATCCAGCCCTGTTTCTAAATTAGATGTTGCCAGCCAATTTAAATTTTATCCCTCCGGCATTAGCTCATCCATGAGTGATCCATTATTGGAAATAGGTAATTCGGCTGGTTGGAAACGAATAACTTCAGGTGCAGCTGCCTCCAGTTTTGCATTTTGGGCCAATGGAAATGGGAAAACCGATAATAATCCTCAAATGTTATTGCAAGGTAATACGGGAAATCTAGGTATCAACACGACCGATCCGCAAGCTAAAGTTCACATTAACACAACCGATGGAAAAGGATTTCAGCTAAAAGATGGTTCTGAGGGTGATGGTAAAATACTTGTTAGTGATGCTAATGGATTGGCGATGTGGAAAACAGTAAATGCTACCAAAAATACAATTATCGGTAAGGTGAAAAGTACCACATCAAGAGCTGTTAAAAGCTATGGGGTTCTGAATGATACTTATATGGATTTACCTGTTGGAATATGGGCTGTTAACATAGGACAATTAATTACTACGGGTAAAAATGCAACGACAGCTTCCAGTGGAGGATGGATTCGATTTACATTAACTGACAATTCAAACCCTAATAACACAACCTTAGCAGGATTAACTCATAATGGTTTTACCATGCAGGTGCCGTCAAGTGCTTATGAGAGAGCCTTAGTGTCTACTACTACTGGTACTGTGGTAACGGGAGACAATTGTTTCGCATTTGCTTCAGGAACAATTATTGTTACTGTAACTGCTACTGATGCTGGGAAAGATACCAAAAGAATCTACCTGGCATTTGAGTTATGTGAGTTTGCAGCCGGAGGAGCTATCACAACCTCTAACACATGGGTAGGGGTATTTCGTGAAAATTACTTCTATGCTGTACCTATAAACGATTTATCGAGTTAAGCATTAAATATATTATAAAGCTAATATCCTGAATTTATAAATTAAATTCAGGATATTATTTTTTTGTACGTATTATAAACTGAGAATGTATCGACTTTGTTCAATAGATCTAAATAAAATTTTCTGTTTTTGCGAGTTGTTTTTTAATATTCCATTTATTGTCAAGATAAAATAAATTTATATTTTCAAAATATATAATTTTTCCATCTTTGATTTCAATATGCGCACAGGATTTTTTACTGATTGTTAATTAAAATCATAAACATTCATAAAATTTATAATTTCATATAGTTATTCTTTAATTCAAAGTTATTATTTTATATACCACTACTATTTTGTTAGTAAATTTCAGGTTACTTTATAGTAGCGATAGTTGATTTATGATGAATTTTTACCAGCTACTTCCGGCACCACCTCCTCCGGAACGCCCCCCACTACTGGAAGAAGATGAGGACGACGAACGCCCCCCACCACTATAAGATCCTGAAGAAGTAGAACTATCAGATATTTCGGGGATAATATATTTTTTTCTATTCTCAGCATGACAAAATTTGCATATATGTATTTCATACCCCCAGCCAGAGGAGCTTGTCGAAGCATGTTTAACTACCATTTTGTTTTCAAATACTGCTGTAATCAAATGACATTTTTTACATTCTTTAACTTTTGAATGAATGTTAGGATATTTAATTATTGTTTCTAAATTGCATGAATTACAAAGCCATACATCATGCTCTACAGATTTTAACTCTTCTTCTAACAATTCTCCTTCGGATAAATTTCTTTCTTTTTCTAGTACCATAGGTTTGTGACATTTATCACATCTATACGGTTCATAACGATATTTTTTCATGTCATGACAAACTTTTATATATAAAAAATACATAAAAGAAACAGGAAAATAATAAATACATTTTTTTAGCCCTCTTTTATATTTATCTAAATAACAATACTTATCATATCTACTTTGTTCTGGGATTTTAAAAAACATTATAATGTATTTTATATGAAACAAAATACTTATGATAAGATAGAAAATCAGAAAAAAATAAATTAAATCTACTAAATTATGTGAGGCTGAAATAACATATAAAATTAACATATATAAAGTGAATAAAGAAAGTAAAATACCCGACAACGCAACTAAAGAATTTAAACAACTTTCGTTATCTTTAAGGCTATTGAATATGATAATAATTACTAATAAGGCAGTGATAAATAAAGATAAAAAAGAAACATGATTGGAAATAAAATCACTAAAAGAATAACTATGTCTTTTTGGCAACTTAATTAAGGTTTCTTTTTGATCATAATTATACTGATTGTCCGCTTCTGGTGAATCCTCTAAGTAATATTCGCTATAATTTTTATAAATATCGTCAACATCAAAGTTATAATTTTCGGTATCTAAAACTTCTATTATTTGAGATACGGCTGCTAAAATAGCTTGGTCATAATTCTCTTGTTTTAGATAAGGAATCATGTAGGTTCGTTGAATGCTTCCGCAAATCATGTCTGTAAGAACCGATTCCAAACCTAATCCGGTTTCAAACTCTACTCTTCTCTGGTCTAATACCAAAAAAATAAGTAATCCGTTATTTGTATCCTCACGTCCGATTTTCCAAGTATTAAAAAGCTTATAGGCAATATCTTTAGGAACCTGATCTCCAATAGAGTTAATCAAAACCACATCAATATGAGCTTTTCCGGATAGATCCAGTTCCCTTAATCTGGAGTTTAATGAATTAACAGTAGAAGGATCTAAGATATTATCAGGATCACTTACATAAGATTCATTTAATGTTTTAGGATCAGGTATTCTTTTTATTAAATCTTCTTGCGAAGATTTGCAAGAAAATACCAAAAAAAGAATAAAAAAATAAAATACTAAGTTTTTAAGAAAAGGCATCATAGTAATCTAGCTAGTAATAAACAAAAAGATTATTACTAGTAAGGATACTTTTTTTAAAGCAATAAACCAAAGACTTGTTTGTAACTTTAGGAACTACTAAATTTTTCATGTCTTCATTTTCATGAAACTTTGGGAAATGATTATTATACTAATATTGTAATTATTATTTTAACCACATGAATGTAAGAAGAAGATTACATAACTTACACCTTTATAACAAACTTAATTATGGATAGCAAAATGAAAACTTTCTTTAGCCTTGTATATTTGTTCATACTAAATTTAACATTTTCTCAAACTCAAAATGCACAGCAGTATAATTGTGTAAAAAATGATACGCTTTCAATATTTAATGTTGACTGTATAGATTGCTATAAAGAAGGAGAACTGATGGTTAGAAAATGGACTGGAGTGTATATAGATGAAAAAGTTTATGATGATGATAATAAAAAATATATAGAGAATAAATTTCCTCACGGATTATATGGAGAGTATAAGGATGGAAAACCGTATTCAAGTTTTTTTAGAAATTACAATATTTCGTACAATAGCTATCTAATCTTTGATTATTACGAAAATGGGAAACTTGCTTATCAATTATATAATGATTTTTTTGAAGGAATAATAGAAGGAAGAGACATAGGAATGGACACCAGGGTATTATATAAGAAAAATATTTTTAAAGATAATAAAATATGGACGGGAAGCTTACTATACCCCAATCTTCTTTCATGGAAAGGAGCAAGAGTAATGTTGGCTACTTCTTTAAAAGAAAGTAAAGAAAAAAATTTTACTATGTTATTTGCTGCAATACATTATGGAGAAATTATAACAGTATCTAATTTAAAAAACGGATACTATTTTGACAGCTTCGGAAAAGGTAAAGTCAGGATCGCTTATTCTCCTTCAGGAAGGAAAATAGAATTTTTAGATTTTAAAGAACAGTTTTTGGTAGTGGTTGATAATCAATATGAAGAATTTAACGAAATAACAAAACAAGAAGAATTGAAAAAAGGAAATATTTCTTATTTTTTTATGAATAATCATTTATATATAAATAAGAAAAAGTATGAATCGGAAGAAGAATTGATTGATTTAGAAAAGGGGGAAGACATCACCACAGCATTATTAGAATTAATCAATGATATCCCGTATATTTATACTCCAATAACTACAGAAGATGTAATAAATTATTTTGAACAGGGTTATTGGATAAAACCGAAATCAGCATTTTATTTTTATTTAGACTATGATGGAAAACCGTATGGAATAGACATTGAAGAAGGTACAGAAAAAGGTACATATACAATTATTGATTACACAGATGAGAAAACAAAAAATATCATTAAAGACCAGACCCCGGAAGAGATTATTAATTATTTGAATAAAATTCTTAAATCTGAAAATGATGACTAGTTATATGATTTTTTAATTATATTATATTTTGATAATCAAATTTTTGTAGCAGCATAGACACTTCAAATGTAATTTAGAATTAGATAATATTTGCTTAACAATTAATACACATTTTTGTAATGTGTAAATTACATATATAGAAAACTATATTATAGTAATTAATTATTTAAGTCGATATTTTGATAAGTACTCAATCATTAATCAGATACCAATTGTTTTCCAATTTATAATCATTTCCTCCATTTTTAACATTCGCATCCAAAATTGAAAGTTGTAAAGAATCATTAGAATAGATAAGGGCAGAGAAGTGATCCAGCAATCCTCGATCATAATAAAAATATATTGTCAGATTATGAATATCAATTGTATCAGAATCTTTTATTGGATAAGGCTTTAAAATACGAAACGAAGTATCGTATTTGAATTTAGAATAAGAAGGAAAGTTGTTTTCTCCTATTTTAAAGGTTTGGTTTGAATTCTTTAAAATATCATGAATGATTATTTTATAATTTTCTTTGTTTTTATTCCAGTCTTTAATTCCATCTATATTTATAGGAGCTAGAAAATTACAGGAATAAGGTATTTGAATTATAATAAAAAGAATAAGTATTTTCTTCATATACAGTTTAAGATTAATTAAGCCAAAGGCTCACAAAAAGTTTTATTAACTACCTTATCTCTCATAATCGCTTTATTATTAAAGTTTCGGGAAATATTTCTTACTATATCGCTGTAGTTATCTGTGCCATTTTCTTTTAAATGATAAAAAGGCTTTATCGAAATACAATTTTCATGTTCAAATAATGTATTTAGAAGTGTTCGGTCAGAATTTCCACAGGAATGCCCGAAAATAAAGATTTGATACTCATCACTGTTGACAAATTCCAACAACCTTTTATAATTATCTGTTTCCAAATACTTTATAGATTTTATATTCTCCAGATATTCATTATTATTTAAGGTTTCAATCTTTTTATACTCTTCATCCAATTCATCACCAAAACCAAAGATTATAGGATTATTTGAGGATGTATCTAAAGAGCCATGAATATGGATTATTTGATTAGGATTTTCAGCGTATAAACCTTCTGTATGTATATAATTGAAATTTAGAAATAGTATATTTTCATCTTCAATCATTAAATTAAAAGGTTTATTTGTTTCCTCAAATTTCAGTAAAATTCTAATAGCAGATTCTATATTATTTATATCTTTTAATAATAAGGTAGAAATTTGAGGTAAATTAAACATTCGTATTATTATATCCGCTAATGATTCATTTCTACGACCGAATTCTGAGATAAAGTGTTGGATTTTATTAGTTTCATTCTTAATATTTTCACTTACTATCTTTTCAATAAAATCGTTTAATTTAAAATCAGAATATATTTTTTGTTCAATAGATCTTATTAATTCTAAGTTTTGATTTATATCAAATTTTTCCTGTACTTCATTTAAATAATTTTCTAACTCATTTTTTATTTTTTCAAAATCTGAATTTAATTCTGAAATGGAATAGTATTTTTCTTTTTCACTCATTATATCTTTTAAAAGTTTATAATATTCATTTTCGATATCAACCCAGTTTTGGATATATTGCTTTTCAGTAATATGTTTTAGAAATCTATTTTTATATTCTAAAGAAGGAAAATTTGTTGATAAGGTTGATATTGCATTATCAAATTTAGAATTAGGATTCCAATTAAGTGGGATTTGAGTGATTTTAATATCTTCATCCTCATATTGAGAGTTTGGCCCTTCATACACTATTCCAGAAAGTTTAATATTCCAAAACCAATCCATAAAATTCCCATAACTGGTTTTCATCCCATGAGCTAAATCAAAGCCGTTTCCTATTAAAATAATTCGATTCATATATAACAAATAAATAATTATATAAAGATACTAAAATAAGCTAAAAAAAGTCCTCAAAATATTTTGAGGACTTTTATATATACTTTGAATTAAGTAAATATTACAATTTATTTATTCTTTCCGTTTATATTCAGCACATTCACAATACCTTCCAGATTTACATTAAAGTCCATTAATTGAGCGATTACCTGTCCTACCTGATTATCCTGCGTTAAAGCGCCTAACTTATTGTTTTTAACAAAAATCTCTTTGATAGAGGTCCATCGTTTAGTTTCCTCAGGAGTTAATAACTTCATAAGCTCTTTCAATTTCAGTAAATTGGCTTCCGTATCTGAAGTTAGAGTTTGCGATTCGTTTTCATAATGAGTCATGATGAGCTCCTGCACCTCTTCTTCATTCATCAAAGGAACAATTTTCCCTACCATTTTATTCATATCCCGATAAGAACCCTGTAACTTAAAAGCAGGTTCTGTACGGTAAGCATGATCCATGGCAGCACTCTGAATATAATTCTGGTTTACTTTCATCACTACTTCGCGTATCTGCATACATTTTTTCAAAACTGATATAAACTCTTCAATTTCCTGATTAGAATAATTTCCTTCCAGATTTAACAATTCTTCATTTCCGGTTTCCATATAGGTGATGAGTTGATAAAAATCATCAAAGCTGCGGCTGCTGAGTTTTTGTAAATAGGTATTTTCAGCAATGGAATTTTCCAAAAGACTAAGCTTGAATAGATTTTCGGTACTTCCTATTACATCTCCCAGGTTATAGACATCCGACCGGTTGGCAAGCATATCTGGAATCTGGAATTTTTCTCCACTTTCCGTATACGGATTTCCGGCCATCACAACACAGAATCGTTTTCCCCGTAAATCATAGGTTTTACTTTCTCCGTTAAAGGTTCCGTCCATTTTCCTTTGTCCGTCTGCCAGAGAAATAAATTTTTGAAGGAATTCGGCACTGCAATGCTGTATATCATCCAGATAGAGCATTACATTGTCCGCCATCTCAAAAGAAAGATTAATCTTTTTCAGCTCTTCCCGTGCGCCTGAAGTTTTTGCTTCGTCAGGATCTATGGAAGTTATGGAATGTCCAATAGTAGGGCCATTGATTTTCACAAAGTTTAATCCCAATGTTTTAGCCAGATATTCCATCAGGGTGGTTTTTCCGTAGCCCGGAGGGGAAACCAGTAAAAGCATTCCCATACGGGCGGTTCTTTTATTGTCTCCCGCAACCCCGATTTGTTTGGCCATATTGGCACCAATAAGAGGAAAATATACTTCATTAATCAGTTTGTTTCTGACGAAAGAAGTAAGAACCTTCGGTTGAAGTTCATTAAGCTTCAACGATTTTTTATATTGTTCCAGCAATTGTTCTTTGGTTTGTGAAAATTCCTGAAATTCAGGAACACTGATTTCTAAAAATTCTTTCAGTTTGTTTATAAACCGATGATAATCCAGAGTGTAAAAATCTTTTTCAATAACCGGATGACTGCCTTTTAAGGTATCTAAAGTTACTTGATCGGTATACTCTATTAAATGGTAAGTAATGTCTTTTTCAAATAAGAGCAAACAACAGGCTTCATCTAAATATTTCTCAAAATCCGAATAGGTATCGGACAGGTGTATAAAAGATACCAGCCAGTTTTGTATCAGGTAAAATCGTTCAGCCAGTTCCAGGGAAGTATCGTTGCCATCCGCTTCAAAAATGGTAACTGCATTTTCCGATTTCAGATAGTTTAAAAACTCTTTTTTAAGAGTATCGGCCTGAATACTTTTAGTAAAAAACGGAGAATCCGAAAATTCCCTAAACAAATATCGGGCTATAGTTTCAGATGAAAAATCCATAGCGGAAAAAGAACCGTTCCATTCTTCAAATTTAGCTTGTAGTCGTTGGATCACATAGTTATAATTTTCGGATTCCGGAAAAACTTTCAACACATAGCTCGCAGAGGTAATAAGTTTATTCAGCTTATCTGTATCTTCTTCAGTTAGGCTGTTCCAGAATAATTGGGATACAGCACGCAGGGAAGGAGAATAGGTTAAGGTTTTTAAGTTCGTATGAAGCTGCTGCAAAGCTTCATATATTTTCAATGCATCAAAGTCATGTACACCTTTCAGATAAGACTCTGCATAACTCTGTTCCGTTTTTAGTTTTATATAATCTTCCGGCTTAAAATTTTTGTTTTTCAGACTCTCTAGAAAAGTCTGGTAGGCTAAATATTCTGCACGGTATACTTTTGAATTTTCCGATACTACTTCCTGCTCCCAGAGGGATTGGTATTTGTAAATTTTATCTTCCTGTATTTCATAAAAGAAACTGGTTCCGGTAAGGTGGTAGTAAAGTAGATTGTTTCTTCTTACGATGGTTAAATCTAACGGTTGCCGATTCACTGCAAATTTGTAGTTTCCAAGACTTATGATGTTATCTCCATCTACAAACAAATCCGTTTTATCCCGCAGGGAACGAAGACTGTCTTCCAGAGAAGTTTTCAGGCTGTTTTCCAGATTTTCAGCTTTGGAAACATCTCCCAGCTCCTTCAACTCAACAGCTAGCTTCCGTACTTTGTCAATCATCAAATCCGTAGAGAAAAAAGCCTGAATTTCTTCTTTGGATTTAAATGCACCGGCTTTATTTTCAATATTTTTAAGAATGCGAAGCCCTATTTGCTCCAGCGAAGCGGTTCGTCTGTTAATCTGTTCTACCAGCTGAGCTTTTTTAGAATCAAAAGCCTTGCTTACTTCTTCTCTTTTATCAGCTATTTTATTGATAAATTCATCAAAGTCTGCAAATTTACTTTCCATTTCTTCTACCTGAACGCTCACTTTGGTAAAATACTCATCGCATTTTTCGGGAGAGTTGGATAGTTCCAGGAAGTTTACAATACTTTGATCCAGCAAGGTGAGCTGGGCGTGAAATTCGGCCACTGCTTCACTGCTTTTTAATGAATCGAGTTTTCGTTTCAGCTGAGCCCGTACTTCGTTCAGGGATGCAAAAATAACAGATATCTTTTCAATGATTCGGGTAGTTTGCGTAGTGTCTGCAATTTTTAAGCTGTTTAAGATATCTATCAGCAGTTCCAGTTCAGAAGATATCAGCTTACAATTTTCGTCTACTAGCTGCCCGTCAATAACTTTAGTAAGTTCATCCACCCGTTCACGCTCATCCAGTACTTTGTTTTCATAAGGAAGTAAGGCTTCTTCCCGTAAAAGGAAATCAACCGTTTGGTCGGATAGCTTACTATTACTTTTGCTCAGTTTCTCTTTTAACAGTTCAATTTTTTCCAGGTCTATATACTTAATATGTCCCTGTTCCAATATTTCTCCTTGCAGCTTTCGGTTTTCAGCCAGTAGTTTTACCAGACTTTCCAATGAATCGCCCTTTGAGTTTTTTATGCTGAATAAAAGTTTATCCACTTTCTCAGTACTATTCTCAAGTGCCTGAGAAGCATTTTTCCTTTGCTGCTGAACTTTTTCAAACTCATCAACCGCTGTGTCGGCAATAGATTTTATTTGTTTTAACGGTTCCGAAAGTTGAAATGCCGACGGGTTGGCAATCCAGAAAAAGGAATCGGTAATGTCATTGGCTTTTTTGGAAATATCTTCATAGAGTCCTTCATACGAATCTTCTTTGCTAATCAGATGGATAACTTCCTGACATTCCGCCATCGCTTTTACAATGTCTTTATTGCCTATTTTATAAAGCTCATTATCTTTTTTATCTTTGTTTTCAATAATTTCCGATTGATACGGGGTTTGCCAAATCTGAACGACATGGTGCTTAACCGCTTCTTCTTCCGAACGGAAATAGATGAGTTTACCATTTTTAAACAGGGTAAACCCATTACAAATAATAGGGGTTTCCACCTGCTGTTTAATGATATTGTAAGACATAAGTACATACGTATTCTTTTCATTATGATAAAAAATGAAAAGATAGTCTTCACCATTGGCTGAAGGAATACGACGTACAAATTCCAGATTTTTCAGCTCACTTTCAAAAATCTTATACTCACCGTTTTGCAGATAATACCCGTTGGCAAATATAATTCCCTGATTGTCGGGCAATAAGATTCCGGTTTCATTCAGGGTAGGAATATTCAGTACTTCTTTGGTTTTATTGTTAAAAACAAAAGCCCGGAAATTTTCCTGATAGGGTTTAATTCGAATAAGAATAAAATTTCCGAGGTCTGCATAGTAATATTCTGCATCATCCAGTTGCTGATCCTTGTTTTCTACCGTTTCGGAATAAATTCCCTTTCCGGTATCGGTGTTGTCTTCAATTTTAAAAGTAATGTCACCGTTGATGGCTTCTATGAAAACCTTGTCCAGGATAGAGATATGCGGATGTATTCCCAGCCTGCGGTTATCCAGCGAGGTTTTTACCCATTTAAATTCATGCTGCCGTGCTTTTTGAACCTCATGGATACTCCGGTCATCCTGATAGATGAGTTTATCGTCTTTGATCAGCCACTTAAAGGCTTTCAAATCATCTATATTTTTACTGGTCTGGAAAATCATGTATAAATAATTTTCCGTCCTTCTGAATCGTGAAAATATTGAATCCCGGTAGTATTGATATAAGTTTTTATAATCGTTGATGAAAGCTTCATCGTTAATTAAATCTAACGATTGAGGAATAAATTGATGAGTTTTATCAGCATCAAAAGCATATATACTAAAAACATCGCTAAGTTGTATATCGGTTCGTAATCCAAAGTGAACGTTATAAGCAAACATGCAAAGATTGCCTAATGCCAGAATTCCGCGTGCAGTGCAATTATTTTCAGTAGTGATTCTTTGATTAGCCGCCAGAGTAAATTCTACGGAGTTAAAGACTTCTTTCCGGGACTCGTTCAGTTTATTCAGACGAGCGTTAAGATCTTCTTTCTGGCTTTGAAGCCTCTTTTTTATTATTTCGTAGGTGCCGGAATCTAAAGAATCCGGTTTTTTATTTTCTTCTAATTCTGCCATAATTTGATAAACAAATTGTTTATTTATATTGGGTAACTATTCTTTTTTCTGTTTTGTCTTGAAATAAAAGAATAAAAATTATGTGTCTGTAAATAGTTTATTTCAATATATTTTCCACACATTCTATTATTAATTCCTGATTTCCCATACCACTATGTTTAATGGTAGGAAATTTAATTATGTGAATATCGAATTTCTTTTCTTCTTCAGGGGTTGGTAGTACTCCTTCATCCGCAGGAAAATCGTAGGCTTTCAGGTAATAGATTTCTGGTTTGGAAGTTCTGGGTATTGGCATTCTGCGATTATCCAGTGAAATAGCTTTGGTGATTTGTTCCGGATACTCTCGGGCATACAACAGGGTTATATCTCCTCCATTGGAATGTCCGGCAATAATTAAATTATTCCACGGAAGTTCGGGTTTAAGCTTCATGAGTTCTTTCCGAATAAAAGCTATATTTTCTACTCCGCGCTTCCAGTTAGGCATCCGGGTTATATATAAATTCCCTTCCATAGCTAGTAAATCATCAGTAGGCAATTCATGCTGAATGCTTATGACATAGTAACCTAACGAGGCTATTTTTTTATTGAGTTTAGCATAGTCTTTATAACTTCCTCCATAATTTTCTCCATACCCGTGATTAAAAATAACTATTCCTCTGGGTATAGCCGTATCAGAATATATAGCAAAGGGTATGTTCCGAGCTCTAAGAGAATCATAAATAGTTATAGATTCCTCCTTTATGGTTTGTGCTTTGCTGGTACTTCCTAATAAGACTATACACAGAATAAATAGTATATTTTTCATTTTATTATCCTAATTTTTTATTAGATATACCCAGAGTTTTAGCCAATGTGAACAAATTACCCAACACGCTTTGGTCATCACTTTCGGCATTTTGCTGCATTTTAAATATCAGGGAAGCAATGCTCAGGTTTTTGATATCTTCAGAGGAAATATTCAGTTTTTCTGCATAGTTCCGGATTCTTTCATATAAATCGCCTTCTCCGCTACCATCCCCAAGTAAAGCATCTTTAATCTCAGTAATCGTTTGGCTTTCTCCTACGAGTTTATCAAATCCTTTGGCTCTTGATATCTGGTTAATCATATTTTCAAAGAAAGTAGATTCACCACCGACAATGTCAATTTTAGCAGATTTCATGGCTTCAGACAATACGGAAGCCTGTGCTTGAGCCACATCTTTTTGTATATGTATTTGTGCCAGTTCCACATCTTTGTCTTTTTGTAATTTCAGTTTAAACTCTTCATGGTCTTTACCCACACCATCTAATTTTTTCATAGCTTCGGCTTTCTCATGAATACCTTCGGCTTCAGACAATGCTTTTTGTTTAATTACTTCGGCTTCTGCTAATCCTTCTTTACGTTTTGCCTCGGCTTTTGCCTGTATACCGGTAGCTTCGGCCACTGAAGTTTTTTCAATAATGCTGGCTTCTCCTTCTGCGGACGCTAACGCTTTTTCACGGGTTACTTCGGCTTCCACTAATCCTTCTTTGCGTTTTGCCTCTGCCTTGGCTTCAATTCCTACAGCTTCAGCTTTGGCTTTTTTCTCAATTATGTTGGCTTCAACGATACCTTTTTGTTCATCGGCTTCTGCTTTGGCTTTAATTACTTCGGCTTCTGCCAGCCCAAAAGTAGCATCTTCCCGTGCCTGAGCATCGGCTAAGGTTTTTCTGGCTTCTGCATTTTTTACAGCCGCCTCTTTTTGTGCTTCTGCATCAATAAGTAATTGTTGTGCTTTTTGTTCTTCGGCTTGTTTTAAAGCTTCGGCTTCTTTTACCGTTTTTATTAAATTTTCTTCTGCCTGCTGGCTGGCTAAGGTAATACCGGCTTGTTTGTTACGTTCTACTTCCCGTAGTACTTCTATGTCTTTAACATTTTGTTGTTCTTCTACTACGCCTTTTTCTAACTGTACTCTTTCTCGGATAACGTCCTGAATATTTTTCTTTTCTTCCTCTACGACTTTTTCTTTATTAATTTGAGCAAGTGTTACAATTCTTTCTCTTTCGGTTTGTTCCAGCGCACGGTCTTTTTCCACTCTTTCCGTTTCCACCGCATCGGTTCTTTCCTTATTTTTAGCAGCTATGATAATCTGTCTGAGTTTATTTTCTTCCTGCACAGCCAGACTTTCCTCTGTGGTAATCCGTACAGTTTCAGATTTTAATCGTTCTTCTTCACGAACTTTTAAGATTTCAGCTTCTTCGCGGGCTTTGATGTTATCTACTTCCCGTCTTTGTTTTTCTTCTTTTTCGGCTAACTGTCTTTCCAGTTCCAAAATCGCTTCACGAGCTTCCACATCTTGTTTTTTGATGGTTTTTTGCTCATCTCTTCGGATTAGGTTAGCATTAATGTTTTGGGTAGCTGTTAATTCGGTAATTTTTTTAATACCTTCGGAATCCAGAATATTCTGAGGATCTAAAAAGCTTAAATTGGTTTGTTCCAGATAATCAATAGCACAATCGTCCAGGTTATAACCGTTTAGATCTGTGCCTATTATATTCAGGATTTCATCCCTGAATTCCCGGCGTGCTTCATAAAGTTCAATAAATTCGAATTTTTTTCCTACGGTTTTTAACGCTTCTGAAAATTTGGCTTCAAATATATTTCTAAGAGTTTCCACATCACTGGCTCTTTCACAACCTAAAGTCTGCGCTACGTTGATGACATCGTCCACCGATTTATTTACCCGAATGAAAAAGGCTACTTTTATATCTGCCCGGATGTTATCCTTACAGATTAATCCATCCTGTTCCATTCTTTCAATTTGTAATTTTTTAACGGAAATATCCATAATTTCCATTTTGTGAAAGACAGGGATAACATAAATTCCCTTGTTAAAAGCAACTTTAGTTCCTCCCACACCTGTTCTTACAATGGCTTTTCCCTGAGGGATTTTTTTGTAAAATGATGCAAGGATTGCCAAGAATAATAAAATAATGAACATAAATGTTCCGACAATGATAGCGATTATGCCTCCAATTTCCATAATATGTAATGTTTTAAAATGTTGAAAAATTTTTATGTGATTAATTTTGATCAATAGTAACTTCTTTGGTTACGTAATAAAATTTTTTGTCTTGTGTTTCATCTGTAATCATGACAGATTCACCGTATTTGATTTCATCTCCGTTATGACTAATTACGTTGAGACGAATCGGGTTTTTTTCGATAATAAATTCTGCACTTCCGATTTTATCTTTAGTGATAGTGGACATCATTCTACCCGATCTTCCCAAAAATTCGGTTCTTTCTTCCCCCTGATATCCGGTTCTGGAGAGAAAACGAGCCAAGGGCTTTGTTGCATAACGGGTAAGAATAACTCCGGCAATAAAACAAGGAATTAAAATAAAAACCGATTTCCAACCCCAGCTTCCGGCAATGGTTAACTGAGTGGTAACTAAAGCACCTGCCCAGGTAAAGAACTTCAGAGTGGATAATACCAGCATAAAAGGAACTTTTCCGACATTCATAAATTTCAGGAATCGTATAAACAGGCTGTCACCTGCGTTCTCATGCGTAACATGACTATCATCAACCTCTGCATGCGGAGAAGGTTCTCCATGATGATCCGTGTCTACCTGGGTATCCGTGTCTACTTGAGCGTCTACGTCTATATCTGAATCAATATCTGCTCCGAAATTCGTATCAAAATCCATTTCTCCTAATCCTATACCAAGAAAAGAGAATAGCCAGTAGATAAGAATAACTATCATAAAGCCACTCATAATGGCATTGGACAGCGGATTAAAAAGGGAGTGTAGTATTTCGGTCATAATAGAGATAGTTTCAGGTTAAAAAGTTAGTACAGAGTTGGAATTTTTATTCCATTCCCAGTCTTTTTTTTATGTTTTCGAGCTCGCTGTTGACTTGCATCGAATCTTTACCAATAGCCCGATCAATTTCCTCATCAAGAGATATGTTTTGGTTTGCAAGCTCTCCGTATGCCTGTGCTAAAGCTTCTTCTTCTGCTACTTTCTCTTTCATTTTTTCCAGCATACTTATCGTGCTGTTATTATCTATCTGGGCTAGCTGTTTGTTAACTTCTTTGGTGGCTTTACTCACTTTTACCCGGGCACGTAGAATTCTTAGTTCATTTTCCCATTTATTGATGTTAAATTTAAGAATTTCAACATTTTTTTGCATTTCATCCACTGCTTTTTCATGCTGGATTTTTTCTCCATTAAGAATTTCTACTTCAGAAAGCAGTCTTGCTTTAAGAGAGAGGGCTTCTTTGGCTAATTTTTCTGCCTGTGCAGCATCAAGTTCACCTTTTTGGGCTTTAGACATGAGTAAAAAAGCTTTATTTTCATAATCTTCCGCTTCAGAAGTTTTTTTAGAACTGTCATTTTTTGCACGTATAGCTAAAGCTTTTACTCTTGCTAAGGCTTCCAGGCTTTTTTCCAAATCTTCTTTCATCTCCCGGATGCCCTGTTCGGTCATTCGTATCGGATCTTCCATTTTATCGACAACGGAGTGTATTTCCGCTGTGCCTATTCGTAAAAGTCTTTTAAATATATTCATGATGGTTTTTATTTTTTTGTTTTAGAAAATGTCAGTATTTGTTCGTAATATTCGCTTAGTAATAATCCTAAAGAGTTTAAGGCTCCTTCCAGTTCATTTATGTCGAGATTTTCAATTTGCATCGTGTAGCGGAAGATAACTCTTTTTCCGGTTTCGTCCAGTACAAATGCACCATGTACTATATCCCGGTTTTTTTGTAATAAAGATTTGAATATTTCTTTGTCATCCTGATATAATGTAAAAATATACTGCTCTAGTACAACAATGGGCGGAGCAACTCCTATGACGAGGTTTTTGATTCCATCTTCTTCATTTTCGATGCAGAAAATGCCTTTTTCCTCATCTTTGAAGGATATGGTATGTCCAAGTTCAGAAATAAAGGTTTCAATTTTTTTAAAATACATGATCATAGGTTTTAGTCATATCAAATATAAGTGATATATTTGCTAATAATTTTAGCAAATATAGCTAAATATTTTTTAATTGCAAAAAATTTTAGCATCTTTTTATGAGTAAAATCGGAAGAAATATAAAAAAAATCAGAGGAGTCAAAGGGCTGAGTCAACAAGCGTTTGCTGATTTATTCAAGCTGACAAGGGGAAACATAAGTTCTTATGAAGAATTAAGAGCAGAACCTAAAATAGAAATTGTAGTTAATATTGCTAAATATTTTGGCATTCCGCTGGATGATTTTATTTTAAGGGATCTTTCAGTGAATGAATTGCTGCACTTTGATTCCAGCTTGGTTATAGATATGGAAATGCTAAAAAGGAAAGATAAGTTTGTTGAAATACCTTATATTTCTTCTGCTAATTTTTCTGAATTTATACAGAATTTCAATGAATCGGACTTTTTGGAAAAATTACCTATGATGTGTATTCCTAATGATTCACCTTTTGATTTATTAGCCATTGAAATAGATAATTCATATAATCTTCCGGAAAAATTTGCTTATAAAAACGGAGATATACTGATATTGGAATCAGTCAGTAAGGAAAATATTCATAGGCTCAACAGTAGATTCGGAATCAGTATTAATGATGAAGGTATAAAAATGGGAATTTTTGAAAAAAACAATCAGGGTATTTTCTTGGTTTTAAACGAGCTGGTTAAATACGAATTCAATTTAAATTCAAATAATCAATACTGGGTACTCAGAGCTTTGTATTCTCAGGAGTTTTAATAGTCTATAAAAAGGTAAGCCTACAATTTTACATATTGTTTAATCTATCATAGATTATATCTGCCAGTTTAGCAATTATATATTCATTAGTGGCATCATCTTCGTGTGAGTTTGAAATAAATACAGCTATACTAAATGATTGTTCGTCTTGTAATTCTACAATGCCAATATCATTGGTAGCAGTTATAATTCCATCTTTTCTTCCTGATGTGCCTGATTTATGAAAAGATTTTGTCTTAGTTTGTAACAATCCCTGAATCCGCTTATTATTTACAGAGTGTTGCATATAAAATTTTAGTAAATTTAAACTTTCATCAGAAATAATTTGTCTGTTTTCCATCTTGTAAAGGATTTCAGTTGTTAGACTGGGAGTAATTACATTTGATTGGAACAATGTTTCTGAATCAGAATACCCTGCATTAATAGCAAATTTATTTTTGTTTGGAACAATTTGGTGCACAAATAAATTCAACCTTTGAAATCCTCCTGAAATATCAATCAATTTATCAAATACATTATTATCACTATCTTCTATTAAATATTTAATTGATTCTTTTAAAGTTAGAGTTGTTCCTAGTGGGATACTATCTCTTAAAGGACTATAAAGATCAGGCTTTAGGTCTTTTTTAGAAAATATTACAGGTTGGTTTAAATTAAGATTACCTTTATCAACCTGATCTAGTATATATAATCCTAAAAAATATTTTGACACACTATACAATTTATATTTTTTATTTTGGTTATATGATACAATTTCATCACCGGTATTATCTCTTACTGAAATCCCTATATCTAACTTTTTATTTTTAATTAAATGATAAATAGAATCATTAAATTCAGATTTTATAGATTGAGTTTTACACCCTGCTAGAAATAGCAACATTACTGGGAAAATTACATATATAAGACAATTACTCGATTTCATAAATTTACATTATTTATTATGATATTTAAACAAGGGTATTGCTAAGTATAATATAAATTATTTAGCAATAAATAATTTATTATAAATAGTTTAATAGAATAAATACAAATTAAGATAGATAAACTAGTTTTTAAAATTTAATTTTATTAGATAAATATTTTGAAATTTTGAATGAATCTTTACTTTCAATATGATTATCGAATGAGCATACTTAAGGCAGCTACAGACAACTAAAGATAACAATTATTTTGTATTATAAATTGATTTAGGATAAGAGATTAGTCTAAATTTAGAAATAGTTTTGTTTGAAACTAATAAAAATATTTAAAATGACAACAAAACGTTTGATTAGTGTAATATTTATGTCTATCACTACCTTAATTCTAAATGTATCCTGTTCAGATGATGACTTAGTAACAAATTTATCTCCGCAGGGAGAAACTAAAAGTGATATTTTATCCACTCACGTTTGGATAACTACTAAAGTTACTGATAACCGTGGAAATCAATTAGATTTATCCGTTGCACCGGCTTCAAATTATGCAGGATATGCATATTATAAAACCAATGGTACATTTAGAATTGTTGATTTTACAGATCAGCCCAAAATATTTGGTGAATGGTCTTTAATCAATGATGAATCTCAGAGAAAACTGGTAGTTTATAACTCTGATAATAGTGTAGCTTTTGAAAGAAATGTAGATATTATGGCTTTAAGTCATACTATTTTTACTTATGCTATCCCTAATAGCAGTGATCCTTCCATAATTTATTATGTTGAACATATACCTGTTAATCATAATGAGGTTTTAACTCCGGCTCAGGTTCTGGCTTCAACAGATTGGACAACTACAAAAGTGTGGGACATAACCAACGGACAAGAAAATGCAGTGGAAATGGACAGGACGGTGGCACCTGCTTCTAATTTCTCAGGAGATGCTTATTATATCAATAACTCAGGAAATTTATATTTTCCTAAAAACGACAGGGGGGAATTTTCAAACGGTAATTTTATGATTACTGCTTATGGAGATAAATCCAATGTAAGATCCCAAGGAGAATGGTATGTTTCGTTAGATGGTAAATTAAGAAATTTAATTGCAAAAAATAATAACGGAGAATTACTATGGAGCAGAACAGTAGCTATTACGGAACTTACTTCAACAAAATTTACCTACGATATTCAGGTAGATTCCAGATTATTACGCGTAGAGCATGAGCCTTTAGGGCAATAGATTTTTTCATAATAAATTTATTTAAGAAGTGGTGTCAGGTTTTATAAATCCTGACACCCTTTGTTTATTCTTGCAAACGCAAGAATTTAATCTTTTGAAAATTTATATTAAAGTAAAAGATGTATAAAGATTAAATTAAATGTAAATACTTAAAAATTAATATTTAATACATGTAATTTATAAATTTTAACGTTGAGAATAAAATATCAAAGATGCTTTTTGAATAGTATGTTGTTGTAAATAGAAGCCTACTAAAGCAGGTGAAGCATCTTTATCCAAATCTAAAAGTGGAGTGTCTAATGCATATATCGTAATTATATATTGATGTGGACGATCTCCTGTTGGAGGACAGGGGCCTCCATATCCATACGTACCATAATCTGTTTTACTTTGTATAGTTCCTAAAGGCGCGATCTTTTTTGTTATATTTCCTGCATTTGCTTTCATTTCTCTTATATCTGAGGGGATATTATACGCCACCCAATGCCACCATCCGCTTCCCGTGGGTGCATCCGGATCAAAGATGGTAATAGCAAAACTCTGAGTCTGAATTGGGACATTTTCCCAAAATAGTTGTGGAGACATATTTTCTCCTTTACATCCCATTCCATTAAACATGAGATTACTTTCTGCCTGCCCCTGAAGTGTTTTACTTTTTAAAGTAAAGTTTTGTGCCTGTATGGAACAGTATGCACAAGTTATCAGTATAAAAAATACTTTTTTCATAATTTTGTTTTTTATTTTTAACAAAACTATGATTAGAAGTGGTAAGAAAGATTATCTTAAAAGATTTATTACTTATCCAGAACGTTCAAATTTCAGGAAGTTATATTATTAGTAAATTCTTTGGGAGAAACACCGAAATATTTTTTAAACTCTTTACTAAAAGAGGATAAGTTTTGATATTGTAGTTCTTCAGATATGTCTGATATGTATTTACCTTTCATTAGGAGTTTTTTAGCTTTCAACATTTTATGATCAATAAAGTATTTTTTTGGAGTAGTTGCATATATTTCATGAAAATTGCGTTTAAATGTAGAAATACTCATATTACAAAGAAAAGAAAGTTCTTTGATTGTAAGATTGGTATATTTATTCTTTTCTATAATCTGCATAAATACTATTTTGTCTTTTTGCCGAAAACAGTTGCTGATAAATGAAAACATCTTTTCCTTCGAATTTATAAGTATATAATTAAGAATTTCATTCAATTTTATTTTTTTTAATTCTTCACTGTTGAGAATTTCATTTTTAAGTAGCAATAATGAGTTTTCATAATTACGTATAAAATTATCTTTTTTAAAGACTTCAATATTGGTAGCCATATTTTTATTCGTAAACTCTATAGTATTAGTAAGACAAAATTGGGAAAGAAAATTGTCAGAAAAAAATAACAATAGGCTTTTATATTCATTATTATCGATTTTATCAGTCATTAAAGTTCTTCCGGAGGGAAGCAGAAAATACTGAGAATTAGTTATAGTTTGGTGAAAATTGGCATGATGAATTTCTTTGACACCTTTAATAAGAAAGCATAGTACATGATGAGAAAATACTATCCGGTTTCGGTTGGATGAATTATTAGTATAAATGTAAAAATTTATATCGGTTTGATTGTGAAATAAATCTTCCGGTAGTTTAAATAAAGATTGCATAATAAAAAAGATAAATATATAATTAAGAAATAATATAACATTGGTGTAATGTAAAGGGAATTATTTATCAGCTAGGTTTTCAATTTAGATGTTAAATGGTATATTAATTGTCGGAAAATTTAAAATTCTATAAGTGGATAATAGTTAGATTTTATAAAATTAAGATGATGCATCTGATGTCCTATAATGTTAAAACCCATTGCTAATACAGAGATTTCATATTTCCAATTGATTCCTTTTTTTTGTAAATCTTCTTCATCAAAACTCTGATAAAGACAAATTGTAGATTTTCTTACTGATATTAATTCTTCTAGTATATAAGCCAATTTTTTGTTTTTAGCTTTAGAGTGTTTTGTAAGTCTATTTTCGTCAAAACTGATAATAAAAGAAGGTTTATTCCTGGAAAAACGTAATACGCCTGAAGTTAAAAGTCTTTCTATATCAGTAATATGTTGTATAATCTCTTTAATTTCCCATTTATCTTTCAGGTAGGTCTTATTTCCTATTTTTTCTAAAAGACAAGTATCCAAAGTATAAAGATCTTCAAGGCTGCTTTCAAAAGCATCCAGTAACTCAATATCTTTTACCAGATTTATATATTTGTCAAAATACTGAGGCATTGGACTTATATCAGATTTTTTCATGCTTATTTTAAATTACAATCTAAAGAATTTAATCCTCTGAAAAATCTACGATTAATTTTCTGTATTTCTGAAGTAATTTGGATTTGGAAAGCATACCTATATATTTTTTATTTTCAACAACAGGAAGGTACCATGAATTAGTTTGATCAAATAGTTTAAAAACCGCCTCATTATCATCGTGAAGATTAATGACTGCCGGAGGTTTAGATACAACATCAACGATCTTTAAATTTTCGTATTTTTCTTTGTTCAATAAGACATCCATAAGTTCGTCTACCAAAATAACACCTATAAAAACTCCTTCAACATTCTCAACAACAAATAGATTTTTCCGTGATTTAGGAATTTCTTCTTTAATAAATTTAGATAAAGATAAGGTTAAGGGAACTGTAATAAAATCAGTTTCAATTAAATCTTCCATATTCATCCTTCGAATTGCTTCTTTGTCTTTATTATGTGTAATCATCTGATTTTGCCGTTTTAGGTTATACGTATAGACAGAGTATTTATCTAGTCGGTATTTCATTAAATATGCAACTGAAGAGGTTATTATTAATGGAAATAATAAATTATAGCCTCCGGTAATTTCAGCAATTAAAAAAATAGAAGTCATAGGAGCATGCATAATTCCTGCCATAACACCAGCCATTCCTACTAATGTAAAATTATGCTCAGAAAGTTTAACCCAATTAAATAGGTTGATGATTTTTGCAAAAACAAAACCTAAAATTCCACCAGTAAAAAGAGCCGGAGCAAAAACTCCTCCGATACCGCCGGAAGCTGTTGTAAAGCTACTGGCAATAACTTTAATAAATAATATTCCAATCAAAAAAATGATAAGAAAATAATCATGGGAACGGAGTGAATAAAAAAAAGAATTATTAGCAATGCTTTCCGGGTGATCACTCATTAAATGCTGGAGGCCAATATATCCTTCACCAAACAGAGGGGGAAATACAAATATGAGAATTCCCACCGCACCACCTCCCAGTAGAGCCTTCAAATATTTATTTTTATACTTTGAAAAAAACTTCTCGGTTAAGCGGCTTACCTTAGTAAAATATAGGGAGAAAAAACCGCAGGACATTCCTAACAGAACATAAAAGGGAATTTTAGTTTTATCAAAAGGTTCAAAAATAGCAAAATAGAAAGATATTTTATCTCCCAATAAAAAATAAGAAACTAAAGCTCCGGTAGTGGACGAAATTAAAATAGGTATTAAAGACCACATGCTTAAATCAATCATTAAAACTTCCAAAGAAAAAATAATGGCAGCTATCGGTGCCTTAAATATTCCTGCAATTGCTGCTGAACAGCCACAAGCTATAAAAAGAGTTCTTAATTTTAAATTTAAATTAAATTTTTGAGCTATATTGGAACCGATAGCAGCTCCGGTGTATACTATAGGAGCTTCTAATCCTACAGAACCGCCAAATCCTACTGTTAAGCTACTTGATATAACGGAACTATAAGTATTTTTTTTGTCAATTTTACTCCTGTTTTTAGATATAGCATATAGTACTTTTTCAACTCCATGGCTAATGTTTGCTTTGACAAAATATTTGATATAAATAACCGTAAGCAGAATACCTATGGCTGGTAATATGATAGTCCAGTAATTATAATGAATATTTTCATTGTGATAAACAAGCTCCTCTGTAAAGCTTACAAGATTCTTTAAGATAACAGCACTCAATCCGCCAGTAATGCCGATTAAGGTACTTACCAGATATACAAAAGCCTCCGGATTTTGATACCTGAACTTACGAATGGCAATATTGTATTTTATACGAAGCCTCTTTAATAATGTGGGTATCAAAATTTATATTTTTTAAATTATACTTTATTCAGAAATGTCTTCAGTTTTTACGGTCTCTATAGTGTTTTTATACACTGAATATACAATAGCAAAAGAGTATGGTATGGTAATAATTAATCCGATTCCACACATCGCAACACCTAAAACTTTACTTATCAAAAAAGATACAACGGATACAAGTAAAACCTTACCAAAATTCATATTAACAATTTTTATACTATTTTTGATGGCCTTGGATAGAGAAACCTCGTCTATAATAATAAAAGCTCCAGCAAGTAAAAATGCAGGAATTATATATAATAAAGGAATAAACAGTAAAAATGCACTTAAAAGAGTTACTACAGAAACAATAATGGTTAGTCCTAAAAGGTTAATAAATTTATTGCCCTGAAATCCTCTGATCAGATCTTTAAAAGATGTAGTACCTGTTTTGTCGGCCTGATAAGCACAGTAAATAAGCCCTGCTCCCATAGGGAAAATAAGTAAGTTAATGAAAGAAGAGATGAATGCTTTAGATAAAATTAGGGGGTTGTACATATATTCCTGAAATAAGGGGATCATTTCAGTAAAACCATTAGGTTTTTGACTTAAACTCATTATTGAATTACTAAATTCAGTATCTAAGTCTTTAGTTCCTAAAATGTTGGATAAGAATAAAGAAACCAGATTACTAAATAAATAAGAGAAAAGTACATAGACAATACCCATAAAAAGTATTTTTTTCCAGGCACTAAAAGCATCATCCAGAACTTTATTTAAAGATAAATCATAACCTTGTTGTTTCAACTTTTCAACACGAGTATCTAAAGGAGTTTTCATGAATTTTTTTTGCAAAATTACATATTTTTACTTGTCAAAGTAAAAGTTTAAATGTTGAACAGCAAAAAATAATTATATTTATTTAATTATTTTTGAATTTATTTATATAACATGCAAGTTTAATAGGGAAAGTTATTTTTACAATAAAATTAAAACCTAATAAATTAATAATCGGTTTGATCCTTAATATTAATACAAATGGAGATTTTCTAAAATAAATTTTTAAAATAATATTTGAGTAAAATGCTATAGAATGAGTTTAAACATATTTCAATGGGTATCATTACTAATCATTTTGTTATTGGTAATTTATATATGGTATAGATATAAAATAATATATATAACCAACTTTATTTTAGGAATGATTATTATTCATTTTTGTACTGATTTCTATCTAAGTAATGGTGTTTTTAATAGAAATAATTCTCCTGTAGCAAAAGAAGGTGCATTATTTTATCTTGCCAATGATATATTTTTTAGTATACTTTTTTTAACATCTTTTTTTCATTTTCTTTTTTTTAAGGGAGAGAATAGAAGAAAATATTATTTCGTAATTCCTATAATTGTATTTATCATAATTTTATTTGTAATCATTTGCATTGAAAAATCTTTTAAATCCATAACATTTTTTGGGTTTAGTTTATTTTTATCTTTTTTTCCATTGTATTTTTTAACATATTTTTTAAAATATGTTAAAGGCGGAAAAGAATAAGTTTATGAAATTTATAAGAAAAATAAAGCAGCAATAATAGTATGTTCTTAGATCCGTATCAACCAAAATTTTTTAAATCCAAATTTAATGATATTGAGTTTGTCACAACGGAGTTGGATGAGCTTCATTATGGGTTTGAGATTTGGAAATGTAAATTATATGTAAATGGTGAGGTATTTCACCACGAATATTTAAATTATGAAGATAAGTTTTTTGGACTTCCGGAAAATCTTGAAAATTTTATTTTAGAATCAGCAAAAGGAAATTTTGTATTTATTCCTTAGGGTCTTTTGGTTTTGAATACTAAAAGTCTAGAACTTAAAAAATATGATAAAACAATAGAGAATTATAATAATAAATTTATTTCTAATCTGTTTTTAAATAATTTTCTTATTGTACTAAACCAAAGAGTTATTTGTATCGTTGATTTAGAAAACAATAGGTTTATTGAGGAGATTTATCCCTATCAAAAATTAGTATTTGAAAAAACGTGGATGGTAAAAAACAAAATCTATTTTTTATATGAAGATAAAGAATTAGAAAAGAGTAATACTTTAATTTTTAATACAGAAGCTTATGATTTTGAAAGCACAAATAAATTATAATACCGTATGCCCTTAGCATTAGATAAACCCCATATTTTTGAATCCAAATTTAAAAATATAAAGCTTGTAGCTACAGAGTTCGACGAACCCTTTTATGGATATACTTTATGGAGATTCAGACTGTATGTTAATGAAAAACTGTATATACATTCTCTTTTAGATTATAATAGCAAAGGCTGTGGATTGGAAGCTAATTTAGAAAAATTTAAACTTGATTCCGGAGATGGAGCATTTGTATTTATTCCTTATGGTTTGTTGGTTTTTAATACCAATGATTTAAGCTTGAAAAAATATGATACAGAGATAGGTGCAAATAATGCTTTTATTGAAAATGAATTCTGGGATGATATGCTTTTTGTGTTAAGGCAGCGAAGTGTTTGGGTGGTCGATCTGAGAGAAGAAACGTTGCAGCAAAAAACATATCCCTTCGACAAATTAAAATTTGAAAAAATGTGGAAACAAGGAGATATTGTTAATTTTCTATATAGAGATAAAAAAACTGGTAATACTCAAACGTTGAAGTATAGCTTGGAAAATAAAAACTTTAAAAATGATGTGGTATAGAAACTTATTAACGGTAATAGGGTTGCTGATCATCAATCTTCTTTCTTCCCAATCCTGTAATTTTGATGATTTTGTAGATGATTTGTATAATGGTGATAAGGTCTTTACAAATATTGTTAATGAAAAAAATGGCTTTAAAGCATGGCAGATACTTGCTGAAGAAGCGCCAGCTTTGAGGAGAAATCCTGATGAGCTAAATCTGGTTTCTAAGAATTTAAATGCCATCGATAAAGCAGGAGGATATAAGAAGTGGAAAGGATTAAATAATCTTACAGAATTAGAGATTCGGCTAACAAGCAAATGAGTTTCCAGAGGTTTATCAAAATCTGTATCAGAAGATATTATACTTCGAGCGATGTATATTGACGATGCTATAGGAGGAAATAAAATGACTTTAATGTTGGATAAGCTTGTTTCGTCTCCTAAGTTTAAAAATACAGAAGATATAATTACTTGGTTTAATAAAAGTGTAATTAATTCTGATGGCTCAATAGTTGACGGAGGAAGACCAGCGAAAAATTTATTAAATGAGTTAGATACGGGAATAAAAGAATTAAATCAAGGAAAAGAAGTAATTATTTCTAAAATAATAGGAGGAAATGAGATAGATGTTTTAAATATTACAGATAAAAAAATTATTGAATGTAAAAGAGTCACTGGAGGTGAGTCACAAATTAAGGTAAATATTAATAGTATAATTGGCAAGTTTACTACAGAAACAAGATTAAGTACTGCAAATAAGGCATTATATCCTCTCCATACAGGACAATTAAGAATTGATAATCCTAGTAATCCATATTCTAATTTAAGTAAGCAACAATTTATTGATAAAGTTAGACAAGATTTATTTCCTAACATTGAAAAAGCAGGTATAGATAAATTAAAGTTGAAAGCAGTAATAGAAGAATTAGAAGTAATTAATGCTCAAGGAACCTTTAAAATTAATAGCAATGAGTGGTAGTAAAATAAATAATATAAGTAAATATTGGAAAGAAATAGATTATGATGTTTCTTCATATATTATAGTTTGGGATAATAAAGAATCACGATTTTTTTTAGAAAATAATAATAAAGAGTTTTTATTTTCTTACATACTTTTATCATACAAATATGGGATTTTGTTACCTAATAATTTACAATTAAATGATAATTTAACAGAGAATATTTATGATTTACTTGATAATGAAAAAACAATTTTCCCTGATAATTGGATAAATTTTAGTTTTAATAAATTATATTCATATACAAACGGTTTATTGTATCAATCAATATTATTTGTAAATGATAATAACGAATTGAAACCGGAGAAAATTGTAAATGCAGATTTATTAATAACCTACCAAGATATTATATTAAACAATAATGATAGTGTTTATGCAGAACCAGTTAAAATCTTATTCTTTCGGAATTATTTCAGCATAACATTTGGGAATGATGCTTTTTTCGAAAAGCTTAATAATAAAAAAACTACTGGAATAGTTGATAATTCAGAAACAGCCTATTTAAACACTCCAAGATTTAATAGTTTTTTACGAGATTTTATTATTTTATGTTTTGAATATGGTGCTACAGATTTTAATTTCGAATGGTTAGGTGACGAAAATATTTCTGAAAAGGGGATATTATTTGGAGATGAGGTAGTTTATTATGAAGACATTTATGATTTACTTCCTGAGGAACATAAATATAAATTGTTTGAAGAAATACAGGTAGAAATGGATGATACTAATTATAAAAAATGGCTAGATGAAAGTAAGTGAAAAATTTTAAATAGCTGAATGTCCCCCTCGCTGGCGCGAGCGTCCTGCTCGTGCCAATGCAGATACAAAAAATGTGTAGAAAATATAAATTTCACGAAAAAGACGGAGCTTATTTTATAAGTTTTGCTACCGTATGTTGGATAGACCTCTTTACAAGAATGGAATATTTTGATATAATGATTTCTTCTTTGGATTATGGCAGAAAAATAAAGGAATGATCATTTTTGGCTATTGTATTATGCCCAGTCTTCGGTCTGCGGGTGGTAAATCATCAGAACTTATAAGGAATTTTAAAGGTTTAACTTCCAGAAAGTTGATAGAAGCAATAAAAGAAAACAATTAAGAAAGTAGAAAGGAATGGATATTATGGATGCTGAAAAAAGCAGGAGAGAGAAATTCAAACGTTAAAAATTATCAGCTATGGCAACAAAACAACCAACCGATTGAGATATGGTCATTAAAAGTATTTGAACAAAAATTAAATTATATTCATCAAAATCCAGTAGAAAGTGGTTTTTTGATGGAACTTTGGGAATGGAAATACTGCAGTGCAAGAAATTATTGTGATGATTTTGAAGAAATTTTACAAATTGATGTGAATGTTTAAGCGGACACGAGCGGGATGCTTGCGTCAGCGAGGGTACAAACCTAAATATTAAATATAACTAAGCAAATCATGTATTGAAAATATAAAAATAGTTTTTTAACTTTTTTAGGCTAGTCATTAAGAATTTCAATGACTTTGCCATACACACTTTTTGTCCATCCGTTGGTGTGTCCACGGTTATTCCCGATAAGAAGTCCTCTTTTGGTGTTTTTACCTTTTACAAGGTGTGTAAATATATTTCCCCGCACTTTGCAGAAAACTATATCTCCTTCACAACAGTCTTCCCATCTTACAGGTTCTAAAATTACAGCCTGTTTAGATTTTAAAATAGGTAACATAGAATTACCTGGTTCTCGTGAAACAATAGTTTCTCCGTTAAGGAGTTTTTCTATTTTCCAATTTTTATTCATATTGCTAAAATTTATTTAAATAATAAATAGAACTTTAGTATATATTATTTAAGTAAGCAGTAACAATCAATTAATGAACATATAATAATAAGACAGCACAAAGGTAGAAATGAAAGACGAAGTGTATTTGCGTAGTTAGAAAATAATGTGAAAAATTATATAAAGTTGCAACTTTAGCTGATAGTAAACTTAAATAATGTGTAGAGCATATACTAAATGTAAGTATCTTATCGTATATAGTTTTATGTATTTTTATTTATATAGTGTAAACACATGAAAATAAATAGAGTTTGTATAAAGATAAATCTGTATAACAACTCAACATCTAAATAAAAAAAATGTACTTTTGTAAGTTATAAAAACAGAAAAAAGCTAAGAAAAAACGATAAAAAATGTCAAAAGAAAAAAATTTAAGAGAAGCAGCTTTAGAATATCACAGTTCTAAACCTGAAGGAAAAATAGAAGTAGTTCCCACTAAGCCACATTCTACCCAAAGAGACTTGGCTTTAGCTTATTCTCCTGGAGTGGCAGAACCATGTATGGAAATAAACAGAAATCCTGCAGACGCTTATAAATATACATCAAAAGGAAATTTAGTAGCTGTAATATCTAACGGTACAGCAGTATTAGGATTAGGAGATATAGGAGCAGATGCTTCAAAACCTGTAATGGAAGGAAAAGGGTTGTTATTTAAAATATTTGCAGGTATTAATGTATTTGATATTGAAGTTAATGAAACCAATCCGGATAAATTTATAGAAATAGTAAAATCAATTGCACCCACATTTGGTGGAATTAATCTTGAAGATATTAAGGCTCCCGAAGCTTTCGAAATTGAAAAAAGATTAAAAGCAGAATTGGACATTCCTGTAATGCACGATGATCAGCACGGGACGGCAATTATATCTGCCGCAGCTCTTTTAAATGCTTTGGAATTAACTTCCAAAGATATTTCAAAAGTTAAAATAGTAGTTAGCGGTGCCGGAGCAGCAGCTATATCTTGTACACGATTATATAAAGCTCTAGGAGCAAGACCCGAAAATATACTTATGTGTGATAGCAAAGGAGTAATATATAAAGGGAGAACAGATCTTAACGAAGAAAAGCAGGAATTTGCCGTGGAAACTTCTGACAGAACATTGGAAGATGCCATGAAAAACAGTGATGTATTCATAGGCCTTTCCAAAGGTAATATAGTTTCCCCGTCCATGCTAACCTCAATGAATGCAGACCCAATTGTTTTTGCTATGGCAAATCCAACACCGGAAATTGATTATAATCTGGCTATTGAGACAAGAAAAGATGTTATAATGGCAACCGGTAGAAGTGATTATCCTAATCAGGTAAATAATGTATTAGGATTTCCTTATATATTTAGAGGAGCGCTGGATGTTCGTGCTACAGATATCAATCAGGAAATGCAGCTTGCAGCTGTAAGAGCATTGGCGGAACTGGCAAAAGAAAGTGTACCGGAGCAGGTAAGTCTGGCATATAATGTGAAGAACATGAAATTTGGTCGAGAATATATAATTCCTAAACCATTTGATAACCGTTTAATAACCAGAGTTTCAATGGCAGTAGCCAAAGCAGCTATGGAAAGTGGGGTTGCAGGCGCTCCAATCAAAGATTGGAACAGTTATGAAGAAGAATTACTGGATAGGCTGGGAGGTACTGATCAAAAGCTAATCCGTATTTTACAAACCAGAGCAAAAGCAAATCCGAAAAAAATATTACTGAATAACGCAGAAGAGTACAATGTATTAAAAGCAGCTCAAATCCTCTCTGAAGAAGGTATTGCAAAACCTATCCTGTTAGGAAAAAGATCAAAAATAGAAGCTGCTAAGAAAAATTATAATTTGGATTTCGATAATATTCCAATCTGGGATATGGATGATATAGAAAATAAAGAACGATTTGAAAAATATGCAGACTACTTATACAACAAAAGAAAAAGAAACGGAATAAGTTCTATATATCAGGCAAACAGACTTTTAAAAAGTCGGGATTACTATGGACCTTTGGCAGTTGAAATGGGCGATGCTGACGCATTGCTTACAGGATTTTCAAAAAGTTATAAAAGTGTACTTCACCCGATTCTTGAAGTTATAGATAGAGTGGAAACTTCCAAGAAAGTAGCTTCTGCTATGATTATGGTTACCAAAAAAGGACCTATTTTTGTTGCAGATACTTCTGTAAATGTAGATCCTACTACTGATGATTTAGTCGAAATTACTCAACTAACTGCAAATTTTGCAAAAGCTCTTGCTATTAAACCAAGAGTAGCTCTATTATCGTATGAAAACTTTTCAAATTATTCACCAATATCCAAAAAAGTAGCAAAAGCGGTTAGAATTCTGCATGAAATAGATCCGGAACTAATCGTAGATGGAGAAATGCAGCCGGATTTTGCACTAGATGAAGAATTGTTAAGTGCTTTTCCTTTTTCAAAAATTGGAGACAAGCCGGCTAATGTTTTAATATTTCCTGATTTAACTTCAGCAAATTTAAGTTTTAAACTGGTAAAAGGATTAAAATCATCACAGATTATTGGTCCGGTTTTAATGGGACTAAGCAAGCCAATACAAGTAATGAGTTTACGATCCAGTGTTGACGAAATAGTTAATTTAGCAACACTTGCAGTAATTGATGCCCAATTAAGAAAATAATAATTATTTTAGCCAAAAGTTATTTAATATATGATAACTCATTTGTCAGGAAATATATTTGAAGTATCCCCCTCCAGTATCGTAATCGATTGTAACGGAGTGGGATACTCTGCAACTATAAGTTTGCAAACCTATACAGAGGTGCAGAAATTAGATAAAACACACTTATATGTTCAGGAAATTATAAGAGAAGATGCACACCTCTTATATGGTTTTTCAACCAAAGCAGAAAGAGCCTTATTTAATTTATTAATAAGTGTGAATGGCGTAGGTCCAGCCTCAGCAATAATGATGTTGTCCTCTATGTCTTCAGTTGAAATTGCTACAGCAATTTCCAGTGGAAATAACCTTGCCCTTCAAAAGATTAAAGGAATAGGTACAAAAACTGCACAAAGGATTATACTCGATCTTCGAGATAAAATTACAGGCTTGGAAACATCCGAAGTTTTAGAAGCAGGTTCAAGCAATAAAAACAAATTTGAAGCGTTAAGTGCTTTAGAAGTACTAGGTATTTCCAAAAAAATTACAGAAAAAATTATCGATAAAATATTAGAGGGCAATCCGCAAATACAAGTGGAAACCCTGATAAAAGAAACTCTAAAAAAACTATAAACTTGAAAGCTTTGAGGAAAATTTATTGTTGTTTACTTTTTTTATTTATTATCATAGGAAACAATTCTTTATTAGCTCAGGAAAATACAGATGAACAAGGCCTTAGTCTTGACGATCCCGTTAAGTATGAAGCCTATTATGATTATAAAGCAGGAAATTACATACTCTACCCTAAGGTGGGAGGAGTAGTGGTAGGTACACCTGTGACGATGACACCTGACGAATATACCCAATACGTAATGCAACAAAAATCCAAAGAGTATTACAGGGAAAAAAACAGATTACAGGAAGAAGCAAATAAAACAGCTAAGTCAGGAACCAATGGAAAAGATAAAAGATTTATTCCAGGAATTACTGTCAAGTCAAAAATATTTGAAAAAATATTCGGTGGAAATCGTATTGAATTAAGACCCTCCGGATTTGCTTCCTTTGATTTGGGTATTTTATATCAAAAAATTGATAATCCTCAAATCCTACCTCAAAACAGAAAGAATTTTACCATAGATCTCCGTCAGAGAATACAAATGAGCTTACAGGGAAGTGTAGGTAAAAATGTACAGTTAGGAGTTAATTATGATACACAAGCCGGATTTAATTTTGAAAACAGGCTAAACCTGGCATGGAAACCAGACGCCCTCGCCGGAGGAGAAGATCAGATCGTAAAGAAAATAGAATTTGGTAACGTAAGTATGCCTTTAAGCACCAGTCTGATAACCGGAGCTCAATCTTTATTTGGGGTAAAAGGGGAGTTTCAGTTTGGAAACACCTATCTTACCACTGTTTTTTCGGAACAGCAGTCTGAAGCACGTAATATTACTGTTCAGGGAGGAGGGGTTGTGAATACCTTTAAACTCAAAGTAGCCGAATACGAAGAAAATCAACACTATTTTTTAGGTCAATATTTTAGAAACAATTATGATAACGCCTTATTAAATTATCCTTATATAAATTCTACTATCAATATTACCCGAATGGAGGTCTGGCGTATTGATCAGGGAAATTCTAATTTGCAGGAACAAAGACCTATATTAGCATTAAGAGACTTAGGAGAATCAAACTTAAGCTCCGATTTACCAAGCAATGATAACCAGGGAATTTATTCATCAATCACAAGTCTCGGAGATATAATAAGAGATGCATCTACAGTTTACAATGCTGTAAATGGAAGATCTCTTCCCGACTATCAGGGGGGAGTAGTAAATTACGTGAGCGGAGAAAACTTTGTTACCCATAAACGGGTAAAAAAGCTTTCTGAATCTGAGTATACATATAACGCTCAATTAGGTTATATATCCTTAAATCAGAAGCTGAATAATGATCAGTTGCTTGCGGTTGCTTTTCAGTATACAGATTCAAGGAATCCTTCTAAAATATATAAAGTTGGTGAATTTTCCAGTGAAACATCCAAAGTTTTAGTTGTTAAGTTATTAAAACCCAATCAGGTAGTTGTTACAGAATCACCGATGTGGAACTTAATGATGAAAAATATTTATGGTTTAGACGGTTCCCAAATTACCTCTGAAGACTTTATGCTTAACGTCTTGTATCAGGATGCGTCTCAAGGTAAAATTAACTATTTACCAGATCCGAATGTTAATAATCGTCAGTTGATCCAACTACTAAACTGGGATAGATTAAATTTAAACAATGATGCTTCTGCAAATGGCAAAGGCGATGGTATATTTGACTTTGTCGAAGGAATAACCATAAATTCTCAAAAAGGGAAATTGATTTTTACTAAAGTAGAACCTTTCGGTAATTACCTGACCAGTCAGTCAGTCAATTCAAGATTTGTATTTGATAATTTATACCGTAAGCTCAAATCAAGCCGTGAAGTTACATCAGACCCCTTAGCAGAAAGATACACCATTGAAGGACGATTTAAAGGAACAGTAGGAAGCGGCATACCACTAGGAGCTTTTAATGTTCCCAGAGGTTCTGTAAAAGTAACTGCCAACGGACAAACATTAGTAGAAGGAGCAGACTATGTGGTAGATTATCAAATGGGTATGGTTACCATTATAAATGAAACATATAAAAATTCAGGAGTACCTATAAATATAAGTCTTGAAAATCAATTTGCATTTAATATGCAGAAAAAAAGATTTATGGGATTAAATGTAGAACATAAATTCAGTGAAGAATTTTTAGTAGGTGCTACCTTTTTAAATTATAAAGAACGTCCTTTAACACAAAAAGTTCAATATGGAGCAGAACCCGTAAATAATTCTATGGTGGGTATAAATATGATGCTGAATAAGGAGGTGCCTTTCTTAACTAAATTAGCAAACTGGATTCCGGGAGTAAAAACGGAAGCCCGTTCAAATATGAGCCTTAAAATTGAAGGAGCAGCATTACTTCCAGGTGAAAACTCCACTATTGGTAATCAATCATATATAGATGATTTTGAAACAACAGCATCTAAAATAAGCTTAAAAGATCCTAGTTATTGGGGCATTGCCAGTAGACCTGAATTGTATGGTGATTTTGATGTTGAACCAAAATTTAAATCCGATTCTTTAAGTTTCGGATTTGGGAGGGCCTTGACAAGCTGGTATAACATAGACCCTAGATTTTTTGGAATAGGAGGCGGACAGCCTGCCGGTATAGATAAAGATGCTCTTTCATTACATATGCAGAGAAGAGTTGAAAATAAAGAACTTTTTTCAGAAAGAGATTACATTGCTGGAGAACAATTGTTTATGAATACTTTTGATGTCTCGTTCTATCCAAGGGAAAGAGGACCGTACAATTTCAGTCCGGAAGAAGACGATTCTTTTAGTCAATATACCAAACGCTGGGGAGGTTTAATGAGACCTATAAGTGTAACCAATTTTTCAGAGGCTAATATTGAATATCTTGAGTTTTGGATGATGGATCCCTATGCAGATATGCAATCACCGGGATCAAATCCGTTAGGAGATAATCCTGAGTTGATTATTCATCTGGGAAATGTTTCCGAAGATGTTTTGAAAGATGGATATATGATGTATGAAAATGGCGTTACCGATGATAGAACTCAGATGACGCAAAGTATATGGGGGTATCAGCCCAAAAATTATCCGTTGATTTATGCCTTTGATACAGAAGGTGAAGCGAGAAAAAAACAAGACGTGGGGTATGATGGGCTAATGAGTTGGGAAGAAAGTATTTTTTATGGTAAAAGAGTTCAGGCTAACTATAGAAATCCGCTCACTAATGAATTAGATCCTTCAGCAGATGACTTTGTTTTTTACATGCATAATGCCTGGGATTCTTCCAACGATAGAAGTTCTATTGTAAGCAGGTATAAATATTTTAGAAACCTTGAAGGTAATTCTCCGTCCAATTCTTTAGATGCTTCATCGGCTTCTCCGGATTCTGAAGATTTAAATAAGGATTTTAACTTGGATGAAACAGAAAATTACAATCAATATAAACTAACGCTTACTCATGCAGATCTGGAAAGCTCAACCAATAAATATATAGCAGATAAAAAAATATGGAGGACAACTTTGCCTAACGGGCATCCTGGCACTAATACTTGGTACTTGGTTCGTATACCTGTTTCAGATTTTGGAACACAAGGAAAATCCGAGATTTTAAACAATGTACGTTATTTACGAATGTTGATGAAAGGATTTACGAATACAGTAACCCTACGATTTGCAACCTTTGATTTGGTACGAAGTGACTGGAGGAAATATGAAAGAAATATTTCAGCAATCAGCGGAAATAGCGGAGATGATACTAATGAAGGAGTAGCTACAGTTGCGCCGGTAAATAATGTAGCGATAAGTGCTGTAAATTTGGAAGAAAATTCTACATCCAGACCTCCATACGTTTTGCCTCCGGGAATATCTCGAGAAATTCTAGGCAACACTACAGGTACTCAAATGCAAAATGAATCTTCTTTAAAATTAGAAGTTAAAGACTTAAAACCTTCCGAACCCAGAGGTATATATAAAAATATCGGTCTGGATATGAGACGTTATAAAACATTGAAAATGTTTGTACACGCCGAAAATATGAATGATGTAAGTAGTAATTATGTAGATAAAGAAACTAAGTTCTTCATTAGATTAGGAAGTG
The DNA here is from genome assembly GCF_004014855.1 of Apibacter raozihei. NCBI lineage: Bacteria > Pseudomonadati > Bacteroidota > Flavobacteriia > Flavobacteriales > Weeksellaceae > Apibacter > Apibacter raozihei. The sequence goes on along the minus strand of NZ_CP034930.1, from coordinate 3,105,053 downwards.
ATTTATCAGATAACTATTATGAATATGAAATTCCTTTAAAATATACTCCGGTTTCAGCCACGTCTCCATTAGATATCTGGCCTTTAGACAATACTATAGAGTTAAATCTCAGTGACTTGGTTTCAGCTAAAAGTGAAAAAGACAGAAATAATGCTTATAACAGTACTGTAAGATATATGAGTACAATCACAGGAGATGCAGATAAGTTAATTTATGTAAAAGGGAGACCTTCAATAGGTAATGTTTCATCCATTATGATGGGGGTACGTAGTACTAATGGAAGTACTAAACATATAATTTTGTGGCTGAATGAATTAAGGCTCTCCGATATTGACAATGAAGGAGGTTATGCAGCCAATGCCAGTTTAACATTTAATTTGGCTGATTTTGCTCAAGTATCAGCATCAGGAACGTATCAATCTGCCGGATTTGGGGCTTTAGACAGTAAACCTAGTGAAAGAAGTCAGGATGAAACCAAACAGTATATGGTAAGTGCTGCAGTAAATGTTGACAAGGTTCTTCCCGAAAAATGGGGGGTTAAAATACCGGTAAGTGTAAGTATAGCAGAAACATTTATAGATCCAAAGTATAATCCTTTAGATAATGATGTTAAGCTGAAAAATGATCCGAGGGAAAATGAATTGAAAAAAATTGTAAGAACTTATTCATCTCAAAAGAATTTTTCAGTAGCAAATTTGAGAAAAGACAGGGTAGGAAATAAAAAAGCACGTTTTTATGATGTTGAAAACTTATCCGCTTCCTTTTCTTATACCACAGATTATTACAGAGATGTATATACATCATATAATTTAAAACAAAATTTACAGGCAGCTTTCAATTATGATTTTACTCCCAAAGGTAAATTTTATGAACCTTTCCGTAAATTAGGAATAGTACAGGACACAAGTAGATTTGCAAAATATCTGAGAGCATTAAAAGAAGTTAATTTTAATCCGGTACCCACACGGATATCTTTTCGTACAGATATAGCAAGAACTTATAATGAATTTCAGTACAGAGATATAAATGCTTATCTGAATGGAAGTCCTAGTAGCTATAATCCTGTATTCTCTAATAATTTCTTATTTGGATGGCAGTATAACGTAGGTTTTAACCTTACCCGTTCTTTAAAGCTTGATTTTACGTCAAGTACTCGAACTATTCTTGACGATATCGGAAACGGGTTACCGGATGATGGAATGATTTGGAGTGGGCTATTTAAATCTGGAAGACCTATCAATTACAACCAGAGATTTCAGGCAAACTACAAACTTCCGATTCATCTACTTCCTTATATGGATTTTACCTCTCTGGAGGCAGGCTATACAGGGCAATACGATTGGCAGGCTAGTTCAACATATTTGACACAACAATCAGTAAGTATGGGGAATACAGCTCAAAATGCTCAAACAGTAACATTAGTAGGTAATGCAGACTTTACTAAATTTTATTCTTATTTTAATGCTTACAAAAACTTTGAAGACCGTAAGCGTAAAAGACAAAGAGAAATTGATTCTTTAAACAGAGCCTATGAAGCTAACTTTGTACTCAAAAAACCAAAATCGTTCAAAAAGTACAGCATTAAAACCAAATATAAACCTACCGATTATCTTTGGATGATTGCAGGTAGTTTAAAAAGAGGCCAGGTACAGTTAAATGAAAATAAAGGAACTATCTTACCTGGATTTTTACCGGAACCTAACTTTTTTGGTGTGGGTAATTATGGAAGTTCTACTTCCGGACCAACATTTGGATTCTTGTTTGGCTCACAGTTCGATTTAAGGAATAAAGCCATAACACAGGGATGGATATCACCTAATGAGTTAATGACCACTCCATATGTAAGAACCACTAATTCTCAACTGATAGCTAATTTACAGTTAGAACCGATAAACCAGTTGCAAATTGATTTAAATATTCTGAGAAATCATCAGAAAACTCTTTCTCAATCAGGGTATAATCTGGTTGAAACAAATTCCGACGGAAGCATAAAATATCCGATAAATCCAATACAGCCACGTACTTTTGAAAATAGAACTTCTATGTTTAGTTCAACAGTTATATCCATAGGTACAGCGTTCAAATCTGGGGATTATGTGTATAACAAAATGATTGAAAACTCTAAAATACTTTCACAAAGAGTAGCAAGATCACAGGGACAACCAATAACAGATACAGATAACGACGGATATGTGGACGGATACGGACTTACTAATTCTGAAGTTTTAATGCCGGCATTTGTCTCTGCCTTTACAGGTAAAAATCCGGAGAAACAAAAGTTAGGATATAAAAGGGGATTCCCTATACCTAACTGGAGGGTTTCCTATGGAGGTCTAAAAAATATTCCTTATATTAATTATTGGTTTAAAGAATTTAGAATTAACCATAGTTACGTATCTAATTACACCGTAAATGGAGTACAAACCAATCCTGATTATTATCAGAACAGTGATGCTCTGGATTTAAATAATAATAGAGTTAATTACTATACCTATGGTACGGTAGTGATGTCTGAAGGGTTTAGTCCATTAATTGGTGCAGATATGACTATGAGAAACAATATTCAGATTCGGGTAGCCTATAACAAAGATAGAATTTCATCCTTAGGTTTAACGAATTATACTTTGCAGGAAGATTATGGCAATGAAATTGTTTTTGGAATGGGTTATATAGTTAAAGATGTTAAGCTGAAGATGAGATATAGAGGAGCTGATAAAACGATTAAAGGAGACTTAAACATTCGTGGTGATATTTCTTTCAGAGATAATAAAACAACAGTAAGAAGACTTGTTGAATTGGATTCGCAGGTGACGGGAGGTCAAAATTTAGTATCCGTTAAATTTTCAACCGACTATAACTTTTCCAAAAATTTTAATCTGAAATTTTTCTATGAACAAATGATTACCAAATATAAAATTTCAACGGCATATCCTTTATCTACTATCAGAGCAGGATTAAGCGCAACATTTACTTTTGGAAATTAATTTAAAAACAATTGAACATCTAAAATAAAATTTTATGAATATTCCATCAGAATTATTGTACAGCCCAGAACATGAATGGGTAAGAATAGAAGGTAATATTGCTTATGTAGGTATTACAGATTTTGCGCAAAAAGAACTTGGTGATATTGTCTTTCTTGACGTTGAAACCTTAGATGAAACTTTAAATTCAGGAGAAGTTTTCGGGAGTGTAGAAGCTGTAAAAACTGTTTCTGATTTGTATATGCCTGTAAGCGGTAAAATTTTGGAACTTAATCAGGAATTGGAGTCTACTCCGGATTTAGTCAACTCAGATCCGTATGGAAAAGGTTGGATTATTAAGGTAGAACTAACAGATTCATCTACAACTCACTTATTAAATGCCGAAAAATATAAAGAATTGGTTGGATAAATACCAGCCAAAAATAAAAATTGTATTTCTTATATATTTTTTTGTTTTAGCATGGCTTTTGCTCAGGCCATCAGGAAATGGGGGGCTATTCTCTGAATTTAGTTATAATGATAAGTTGGTGCATGCTGTTACATTTTTTCTTTTAACATTGCTTGCTTGCTTGTCCTTTCCTAAGATTCATAGTCTTATTTTCCTTTTTATATTTACAGTTTATGGTATAATTATAGAGTTCTTACAAGAGTATATGAACATGGGAAGATCTTTTGAATATTCTGATATGTTTGCCGATTTTGTAGGTTGTCTACTGGCATTACTACCGATTTATATAATTAAAAGATAATTAGTAAAAGCCTGATTTTTTCAGGCTTTTTGTTTTTTCAAGAGATACTTGCTAGTAAATGTTTAAACGATTAAATTAATTTAGTAGATAAAAAATGTAATAATTATAAATATTACATTTTTTTAATTAAAATAATAATCATTAGCTTGTTTGTAATTTATTTTAATATACATATTTACAAATCTAAAATTTATATCATATATATATAAATAGATGATAAACTTGATATATATGATATATATCATATCTTTTATGTAAAATTAGACTAAATAAAAATATACATTTGGAAAATTATATAAACTAACAAATTTCCAATATGAAAAGGTTCCTTTGCTTATTGCTCTTATGCAATGTTATGATCATTGTTAAATCCCAAACAAAATCTATAGACTCTTTAGAGAGAGAAAAGATTAAGGAAGAAATTAAAGCTGAATTAAGGGCTGAAATAGCTTCTGAATTAAAAAAAGATCTTAACGACAAAAATCCAGCCTTTAGTTTAAAAAACTTCACTTTAAACGGATACGGGGCAATCAACTATTTTAACAATAAATACGATACAAATCCGTATTTGAAAAATCAAACAGACCTGGAGCGTCTGAATTTATATTTAGGATACAGATTTAACGATTGGCTAAGTATGAGATCAGAGATTGAGTTTGAACATGGAGGTGTAGGAACAACTATGGAATATGATGTAGATGAAGAAGCCGGAGAATTTGAACAGGAAATTGAACAGGGAGGAGAAGTAAATCTCGAACAATTGTATATTAATTTTGACATAAAAAAATGGATGAAAATTAAGCTGGGAAGAATGAAAATACATATAGGATTGGCACAAAGATTAGATGCGCCGACTCAATATTTTACAGCTTATCGTCCGGAAATGGAAAATACTATGCTTCCATTAGGCTGGTATGAAAACGGAATTCAGTTCTATGGTTTTATAGACAGCCATTGGTTTTACGAATTATCATTTACCAATGGATTGGATTCATCTGAATTTTCTTCAAAGAATTGGATTAAAAAAGGACAGCAGACCAAGTTCGAAATGGCAAATGCAGAAAGTGTAGCCGTATCAGGAGCTATAAATTATAAATTTGGTACTCATAAAGATACCTATGCGGGTATTTATGCTTATATAAATGATGCAAATGCAAACCGACCTAAGAAAAACGAGCTTAGGATAGGAGATAAAAAAGGTTACGTGAAAATAATAGGAGCTTATCTTACCTACAATGAAAAACGCTTAAGATTTAATACAAGTTTTTTATATGGAGATATACAAAATTCAGATGTAATTTCTCTAGCAAATAAGTATTCACCTAAAAGTTTAGGAAATAAAAGAACTCCTGTAGGTAAAAATGCCTTAGGAATAGCAGCAGAGATTGGTTACGATATACTTCCGGTTTTTTTCAAAAATACAAACCAGGCACTCTATCCTTTTATCAGATATGATTATTACAATACCATGCAGGGAGTAGAAGGAGTATATGTGAAAAAACCAAGATGGAAACGTAATGTATACACTGCAGGTATAAACTGGCTTGTAACCCCTCAGGTAGTATTAAAAGCACATTTTGCCACCAGAGTACTGGGTTCTTACAAACAAGATCGTAATACGTTAGCTGTTTCTAAACAACACGAAAAAGAAAATACATTTAGCCTAGGATTAGGTTTTAAATTTTAATAAATAAATAAAAATAACAAAAATGAAAAGAATTTTATTTTATCTAAGTTTAGCCACTGCAGGAAGCCTTTTTTTTCAAAATTGCAGTAACAATGATTCAAACGATATTCCGGTAGTAGCAGAAGAAAAAAAAATTGAAAACATTGTAGCAAACAATGCTGATCGAATTGTAGAGAATTATAGAGATTTATATACTAAGACATTGGAACTACAAACGGCTGTTAATGCTATTCAGCTTAATGATGTAACAACTTTGAATACAGCTAAAGAAGCTTGGAGAAAAGCTCGTGTAGCATGGGAAAACTCTGAAGCTTTCTTATTTGGTCCGGTTCATGGAGAGCATAATTCAATTTGTGTGGAAAATGTTGATGATGCTATTGATACCTGGCCTATAGATGTTACAACCACCAATCAGATTTTGGATAACAATAAACCTATTACCGCAGAAGTTATTGACGGGGAAAATACAGGAGGGTTTCATGCTTTAGAATATATGCTTTGGGCGGAAAGAATGGAAAATCAACGGGTAGATTTTATCGAAAAAACAAAAATTACTAATTCGAGAGAATTAGAATTCGCTAAAGCGGTAGCACAAAATTTAGTAGCTAAAACAAAAGCCGTTAAAGATGCTTGGGAACAGGAATACTACTATACATTTACCTCTCCAAGTGTAGGCAACAAAGGTGATTTTTTAACTTATAAAGATGTATTGATTCAATTAATTGAGGGAATGCAGGAAATTACAGGAGAAGTTGCTAATAAAAAAATTGGGAATGTATTAGCTCCAAAAGATGAAAGTGGAAATCCTATTCCAGGAGCCAGTGCTGACTTAACACAAGAAGAATCAAGATTCAGTAAAAATTCCGTAACAGATTTTGCAGATAATATTCAAGGAGTTAAAAATAGCTATACGGGAATATACGGAACTTCTTCAGGAGTTTCTCTGTCTAACCTGCTGAAAGACAAAAATCCTGTTTTGGATACTAAAATCATTAATGCCATGGATGCTGCAATAGCTAGTATAAAAAGTTTAGGCAATTTTACCAATGCAGTTATAAATAATCCTACAGCAGTAGAACAAGCACAGGAAAAAGTTAATGATTTGCAACTGATAATTGATCAGGAGCTTAAGCCGTATATTCAAAATAATTTCTAAGACTAACAACTTTTCAAAATAAAACCAATTTAAAATAAAACAGCCATTTTAACTTAAAAATAAAATGGTAAAAACTAACATGAAATACACAGATTTAAAAAAGATAATTTTAACTCTACTGCTTATAATAAGTTATTCTTGTTCAGACGATGAATTAAATGTACCAGTGGTTGATGAAGAACAATTAGATATAAGCGATCGTTTATTTGCAGGTGGAGCAACAACAACATTTTCTACCTCATACCTAGCTTATGGAGAAAGGATTGATGGACTTTCATCTGGCGAAATTTATAAACATGATAGAGGGGATGTGTTGTTTGAAGCTAACTTTGTAAAAGCGCCTAATCCTGTACGACCAGGGCTGGGGCCGGTTTATAATAACAGATCATGTGAATCTTGCCATCCACGCGATGGACGAGCACCATTTCCCTCCAGTATAAATGATTTAAGCGGATTTTTTTTAAGAATTAGTATTCCCGGAACCAATGAACATGGCGGACCTAAACCAGATCCTTTTTTCGGTGATCAGATTCAAAATCAGGCTGTTTATGGATTTCAACCAGAAGCAAGATTTAAAGTTACACACACGCAAATAACAGAAACATTAGCAGACGGAACTCAGGTTGTATTAAAAAAGCCTAATTATTACTTAATAGATATTCATCCGTTAGCAAAATTACCTGCCAGTTATATGCTTTCTCCAAGGATAGGAAGACCCGTTTTTGGCTTAGGATTACTTGAAAGCATTCCTGTACAGGATATACTTAGTAGGGAAGATCCCACAGATAAAGATGGAAATGGAATTAAAGGTATAGCAAATTGGGTTTGGGATGAAGTGAATCAAAAAATGGATTTAGGTAGGTTCGGATGGAAAGGTAATAATCCAACGGTTTTAGTGCAAACTATAGGAGCATTACACGGAGATATGGGAATCACCAGCTCCTACAGACCTTACGAAAATAACCCGGTATTGTTGGATGGGTTAGATGATGATCCTGAAATTAGTGATGAACACATTGGATATCTTGAGTTTTACTGTAGAACATTAGCTGTACCGGCACCAAGAAATATTAACAATTCTCAGGTAAAAAAAGGCGCAGCATTGTTTGAAAAATTAGATTGCGCAGTATGTCACACACCTAAACAAAAAACAGGATATAACCCAGTAAGTACATTGTCATATCAAACATTTTATCCATATACAGATATGTTATTACATGACATGGGAGAAAACCTTGCAGACAATCGGCCAGACTTCCGGGCAGATGGTACCATGTGGAAAACTCCTCCATTATGGGGAATCGGCTTAACCTATAAAGTAAATAGTCATACAATGTTTTTACATGATGGCCGGGCAAACAATTTAACAGAAGCTATCCTTTGGCACGGAGGTGAAGCACAAACATCTAAAGAAAAATTTAAAGCTCTGAGCATTGAGAAAAGAGAGTCTTTACTAGCATTTCTAAACTCTTTATAATCTGGAAATTAATGATAATAAAACCAAGGATTTATTATATTAATTTATATTAAAACAATATATGAATAGTACTCTGAATAAAACTTTATTCAGAGTTTTTTTATTATGAAAGCATAATTAATTATTTAAATTTTAATTATGTAAAAAATAAAACAATAAAATAGTAGTTTCTCAATAAAAAATATGTACATTAGCGCATTGAGATTTTCATTATACTTTCTTCTACTTTAGTACCCAATTAAATAGTTTTTAGTCTGATTTTTTTCTCAAACAATTTTTTTATCAATTTTAATATTTTTATATGAACATTTTTATTTCAAACCTGAACTACAGGTTGTCAAACGAAGATTTACATGACCTATTTTCTGAATACGGAGATGTACAATCTGCTAAAATTATTAACGATCGAGAAACAGGTAGATCAAGGGGATTTGGTTTTGTTGAAATGGCAGATGATGATGCAAGAAAAGCAATCGAAGAACTAAATCAAAAAGAAGTAGACGGAAAAGTAATTAACGTTTCCCAAGCAAGAGAAAGAGAAGAAAGACCTAGAAATAATTTTAGAAGAAATTATTAATTTAGCTTTAAAATAAAGCAAATAATAAAAAAGCTCAAATACATAGTATTTGAGCTTTTTTATTTATCATTTTAATTATAATTTTACATCAAAACCTGCATAAAACATGGCCGGAACAATAGGTGCATAAACTACTGAGGTATCGAAATAAGAACCAAAAGGATTCTCCGAATCAATAATCGGATGATTTTGTTTATAACCCCCTAAGTTTTCTACTCCAATATATAGACGAAGTTTTTCTGAAAAATGTCTGGAAATTTGAGCGTTCATAAGTCCATAGTCTGGAGAATATGCTCTTTTTTGAAATTCTAAAGGATTTCTGGAAGTATCAGGAAGCCTTTGTTTTCCTATATACTGCAAAGTAAAATCAAATACCCATTTGCTTTTTTTGTCGGTTTCATTTGTTGAATATGAAGCCGTAAATAACCCTCGGTTTTTAGAAGTAAACGGAACCTGTTTTTTTCCATCCATATATTCAGCCTTTATATCATACCACTTATAGGCAAAATGCAATTCAAGATTTTGAATAGGAAAAATATCCCATACGGCTTGAAACGAATTCGAATATGATTTCCCCTCAAGATTATATATCCATAATTCCTGAGCAGAATGATCAAGGTCTGTAAGCACCTGGTTAGTAAAATCAGTTCTGTAAAAATCGATGGTAAATGTATTTTTAACTTTACCTACATTAAAATCCTGTATCATACTAATACCATAATTCCATGCAAATTCAGGTTGAAGGCCATAGACATCTCCATTATTTTGTTTAATATGTAGTTTTCTGGATGAAGCAAAATATTGCATGTTTTCAGCAAATATATTAGCGGTTCTCATACCTCTTCCGCCAGACATACGTAAAGTGGTTTTAGGGAATAAAGAATATTTTACGTTTAAACGTGGAAGAATCTGAGTTCCCGCTAGATTATGAAAGTCACTCCGTATTCCGGCAACAACAGTTAAGTTTTTTAAAGAAGTGTTGGTATATTCCGCAAACAAACCAGGAACACTTTCATTTCTATTAAAATTTACATTTTCAAAATCTTCATTATATGAATCGTGCAGATAACTCGCACCCAGTGAATATTTGTTATTAGTATTACCAATAATACTTTCAAAAATCAGATTAGCGAAAAACGTATTTTGGTTTCCATTATATAATCTTTGACCAAAATAGCTGTCGATATTGTGATGGATGTATTTAGTCTGTAATCCAATACTCTGATAGGGTTTATTTAAAAAAACATAACCTGTCTTATTCCAGATTTCAAAATGTGAATTTTCAATACCAAGTCCATAATAATTTTGCGTAAGTCTGTCAGTAGATTCTCTGAATTTTTTTTCACCACCGATCTGCTTATCATATAATGCCTGGACTGCAAAAATGGATCCCCATCCATTTTTTTGTATACCATCATACCGGAGAATGTTCATAGCATTTACCTGTTTGGAAAGGGGCATGTCAAGAAAACCATCATGATTCATATCTTCTTTGGAAAAACGACCGTTTAAATGGATAAGTGATGTGTTGCTCCAATCACGATCAAGTTTAGTAGCATTGACTACGTTGAGTTCAAGCCTTGCATTTTGATTACCAAAAAAATTGATATGAGTAAAATTTTTATCTTTAAATTTAAGTAGTTCAGTATTAATTTGTCCTGTAATACCTTCATAACCATTGTTTACCGTACTTCCCCCTTTAGTAAGTTGTATCGAATTAATCCAGGTGCCGGGAAGGTAATTAATACCATTAGCAGAAGTCAGTCCACGCACTTCAGGCATATTTTCGACGGTTATAGAGGTGTACTTTTGATCTAAACCTAAAAGTTTTATTTGCTTAGAGCCCGTAACAGCATTGGTTGTAGACACATCTACAGTAGGATTAGTTTCAAAGCTTTCTGCAAGGTTACAGCAAGCAGCTTTAAGTAGTTCCGATTTATTTATAGTATAAGTAAGCGATACTGAGTTTGATTTTATAGATACAGCTTTGGCTCGCTCCCGAATTATAATTTCGTTTAAAGATTTTTCTCCAGCAGTTTTTTCAGCCTCCATAAAAAGCTCTACAGGTTCATTAACAGATTCTATTTTCATTTCCAACTGAACAAATCCTTCTTTTTCAGCAATTATGTTATATAAACCGGCATGATACATGAGTTCGAAATTGCCAAGACTATCGGTTACGGTTTTCATAACGGGATGCTCTTTCCAATGAACATCGGCACCATTTATAGGCACTAATATTCCATCTTCTGTAGATGTAAATAATTTACCTTTCAATATTGAATGTTGTGCAGAAACTAGCATTCCCACACTTATAAATAATAATGTTATATATGTTTTCATTTGATTTTTTTAATAAATAATAATTCATAATTCAACCAATCAAATCAGATCAGATTGAGTTTATTATGTTAATGAATCGAAAATCAAATAAAAACTAACCGTAAAATGTATACCTGCAGTATAGCTTAAAGAGTTGCTTATTTTTTGGAGGAGGATTAGGACATAGACCCGGAATAATTTTTTGTTCCAGGCGTGATACATATGTAAAATCCCAATTCCATTCTTGAATAATTCCGTTAATATTTAAAACTGATAATATAAAACCGCTGTCTGTAGAAAAGAGAGATTGACTATGAGATTTAATTAATACATCTTTACAGCAATTATCTTTTTTAAAACTTGTATTTTCTTTATGCGTAGAAGCCCTGAGAGCCTTATTAAATTTTTTTGAGTTAATAGTATAGCCAATATTTTCTCCATGGCACCAATTCTGGTACACAAAAAAGTTCATGTTTGCAAAAAGAATAAGACAAACTAAAAATAATGACTGTACAAATTTCACATTGCAAATTTAATATTAAATATTAATAATTTCACAAATTTGAATTTTAATAATACTTTTGTATAGAAATGAGTATTGTGAAAAAAAGAATTTATAAATACAAAATAATTAGTTTACTTTTTGTAGTAAGTGTTTTGTTTATTTCAATATATTCGTATTATGAGTATAGGTTTCATTTTTCTGAGAATTTGTATGATAAAGATTTTTTTAATCCTAAAAAAGGTACTGATAAAATTTTAAAAATTGGGATAATTGGAGATAGTTGGGTTGAATATGGAAGCTTGGATTCGATAATTCAAAGTAAATTTAAACAAAAAAATATAAAATCTCATATAATTGCTTCAGGACAGCAAGGGGCAACTACTAGAGAAATTTACCAAAATTTATATAAAAGTAAAAACGATATTTACTCATCCAAAAAAGTTATAGATCAGCATCCAAGATATTGTATAATAATTTCAGGAGTTAATGATACCAATAAACAAATGGGAAAAAAGTATTATGCATATCATTTAAAATTAATTATTGAAACTCTTATGAAAGAGGGAATAATACCTATTGTTGTTTCCATACCACATTATGGTATTATTGAAGAATATGAACAATTTTCCAAACTTAAACAATTAAGGTTTAAAATATTTGCAATGTTAAACAATAAAGGAAATTTAGATAATATTGATGATTACAATGAATATTTTAATAATAGTTTAGAGAAAAATTTATACAAAGATTCAATGTTCTACTTTAATATTAATGCTGTAGTTCCAAATTATAAAAATAATTTAAACTTATTTAATGATCATCTGCATCTTAATTTACAAGGTAAAGAAATATTAGGAATTAATCTTATCAATCAAATTGAAATTCTAGAACAAACTGATTTTAGATGAAATCATTCAATGTTATGTTTTAATAATGTTGAAATTTAATTTTAATACTTTTGTTGTTAAGGTATTATTTTAATTTTTAAATTAGTATTAAAAATTATGAAGAAGAAGATTTTGCTATTTGCCGGTGATTTTGTGGAAGATTATGAACTCATGGTTCCTTATCAGGCAATGCTTTCGATTGGAATAGAAGTTGATGTTATATGCCCTGATAAGAAATCGGGAGATATTATTGCTACGTCTATTCATGATTTTGTAGGATTTCAAACATATCAGGAATTGCGGGGACATAATTTCGTAATTAATAAAACTTTCACAGAAGTTCAGGTCAGTGAATATGATGGATTATTTATAACCGGAGGTAGAGCGCCGGAATATATTAGATTAAACAATAAAATTATTGAGTTTACTCAACATTTTTTCTCAAATAATAAGCCGGTAGCTGCTATTTGTCATGGTATACAGGTGCTTACAGCTGCTAATGTAATTGAAGGACGAACACTTACATGCTACGATGCTGTAGGACCAGAAGTAATATTGGCAGGAGGAAATTATAAAAAAGTAGGCCCTGCAGATACTGTTTTAGATAGAAATTTAGTGACATCGCCAGCCTGGCCGGGCAATGCAGCTTTACTATCAGAATTCTATAAATTATTGGGAGTTAAAATATCTCTTTAATTCTTTTTCAAATAAAAATCTCACAGTCTATATCTGTGAGATTTTTATTTCAATTACTTATACATCTAAAGAGTATATTATTTATACGAAATAAGTCTCTTTTTTTTAACATAAGAATGTAAACTTAAAATTTTAAAATTTGTATAAGGTAAATTTTAACCTGTTGGGGATTAAAAAAAATAAGCAGACAAAAACACAAATTTCCGTAACTTTGTGCCTTGTATGAAAGATTTATTTGCAGACTTAAACGAAGTTCAAAGACAGGCCGTTAGTACCACAGATGGACCTTTAATGATCATTGCTGGAGCCGGTTCCGGTAAAACAAGAGTTTTGACATACCGTATTGCTCACCTGATTGACAAAGGTGTAGATTCATTTAATATTTTGGCCCTGACTTTTACTAATAAAGCAGCAAGAGAAATGAAAGAAAGAATATCTTCATTGATAGGAGGGACGGAAGCAAAAAATTTATGGATGGGTACTTTTCACTCCGTGTTTGCAAGAATACTTAGATCTGAAGCTCAAAAATTAGGATTTCCATCTAATTTTACAATATATGATTCACAGGACAGCGTCAATGTTTTAAAAAAGGTTATTAATGAAATGCAGTTAGATACTGACATTTATAAGCCGAAACAAGTGTTGGGCAGAATATCTACTTATAAAAATAATTTGATAACAGTCCGGGCTTATTACAATAACCCAGAATTAATGGAAGCAGATGCTGCTGCCATGCGACCTAAGATTGGTGAAATTTATAAATCGTATGTAGAGAGATGCTTTAAGTCTGGAGCAATGGATTTTGATGATTTATTGCTTCGAACCAACGAATTGCTCACAAGATTTCCTGAAGTTTTGGCTAAATATCAGGATCGATTTCGATACATTATGGTAGATGAGTACCAAGATACCAACCATTCTCAATACCTTATAGTAAAAGCATTGGCTTCTCGTTTTGAAAATATTTGTGTAGTGGGTGATGACGCGCAGTCGATTTATGCTTTTAGAGGAGCAAATATTAGAAATATTCTGAATTTTCAAAAAGATTATTCTGATGCAAAAGTAATACCATTGGAACAGAACTATCGCTCAACTCAGGTTATAGTAGAAGCTGCAAATGAAGTTATATCCAAGAATAGGGAACAATTAGAAAAGAATGTTTGGACACAAAATCCATCCGGAGATAAAATTCCTATTTATAGAGCATTGTCAGATGCAGATGAAGCGAATTATGTAGCTGCAGAGATATTTTCATTAAAAATGTCCCAGCAAAGAAAAAATAAGAATTTTGCCATTTTATATAGGACAAATGCTCAATCACGTGCTATTGAAGAGGCATTAAGAAAAAAAAATATTTCTTACAGGGTATTTGGAGGATTATCATTTTATCAGCGAAAAGAAATAAAAGATTTATTAGCTTACTTACGCGTATTAGTAAATCCTAAAGATCAGGAGGCCCTTTTACGTATTATAAATTATCCGGCAAGAGGTATTGGAGATACAACTTTAAATAAATTAATAGTTGGAGCAGATCAACAAGGTAAAACGCTGGATGAGATATTAGAAAATATAGCTATGTATGGTCAGGCTATAGGTTTAAATAAATCTACAACGGATAAACTTTCCAATTTTTGGACTATGATTCAGAGTTTTCAGGTACTTCTTAAAACCGAAGATGTTTATGAAGTAGCAATGAAAGTAGCTGTTACTTCTGGTCTTTTAAAAAATCTGAAAGAAGACGATACCCCTGAAGGGATATCAAGGGTTGAAAATATTCAGGAATTAATGAATAGCATTCAAGGATTCGTAGATGAGCAAAGACAACTAGATGAAGGAGATCCTAGCTTAAATTATTTTTTAGAAAATATTGCATTGGCCTCCGATTTAGATAACGGTGATGAAGAAGAAGATAAAGTTTCTCTTATGACCATTCATTTGGCTAAAGGCCTTGAATTCCCAGTTGTATTTATTGTTGGCTTAGAAGAAAACCTATTTCCTTCTCAAATGTCAATGAATACTCGCCAGGATTTGGAAGAAGAAAGACGTCTCTTTTATGTAGCTTTAACCAGAGCCGAAGAAAAGGCCTATTTTACCTATGCTACCACCCGTTTCAGATGGGGGAAAATTGTGGATGGAGAGCCTAGCAGATTTTTGGAAGAAATCAGTGATAAACATTTAGAACTATTAAATATCGAATTTGGGAATGCATTTAAAAACAATTCAGGCTTAGATTCAGACTTATTTGACGACGATTTTGCTCCTCGGTACCCCAAAGGTCCCAATCCTAAATATCAGAAAATTAAAGAAACTAAAACTGCACCGGTATCACAGAATTTAAAACCTATAAATAATGCCAAAATATCCCATCCTGTGGGTGGATCTATATCAAATCTTAATACAGGGGATGAAGTTTTGCATGATAGATTTGGTAAAGGAGTTGTCCTTGCTATTGAAGGCGATCCGGAGAATGCTAAAGCTCTTATCAAATTTGAAAATGAAGGTGAAAAGAAACTTTTATTGAAATTTGCAAAATTAAAAGTTTTATAATAATAAGCTTATATTCTTACTCATTTTAAATCTACTTTAAGTATTATATAAGTACAATCATTTTATGTATTGTATACTTTATTCTTATATTAAATATCTATAGTTACCATATGATAGTAAACTGAATTGGTTACGTATCATTTATAAAATAATTTGTTAAAATTTAGAAATGTCTTATTAGTTAATAATAAAAAATGACTTTAATGACAAATGAATTTATATTATATGGTATTCTATGTTGTATTAAACAAATAAAAAAAAAATTTATTTTATATTTTCATAAAAATATCAAATTTAATTTGTTTTTTTATGAAAAATGTTAGACTTTTGTGATTAGTATTTTATACTAAACTAAGGTAGTTTGTTTTATTAATTTATGCTTATGGGGTAAAAAAAAATATATATTTACTATATTGATAAATTTCACTATCTTAAGTAAAAGTTCTTTTAAACATTATAAATTATTGTTGTGTAATAAGTGGTTTATTAATATTAAATAGTGTGATATTATAGTTAAATATTAATTTTTAATATATTAAGTATACACTAATATTATTATATTACTTATTTTATATTTATATTCAAAATGAATTATTTTATGTAATAAAATAATTAAACACGAAATCTAAATTGTTATAATAAATAAAATTAAGTTATGAAAAAAAGTTTAATAGCATCAACAATGATTTTAGGAATTTGTTCATTAATAAATGCGCAGGTTGGAATTAATACTGTTGAAAATGCCATTCCAAAAGTCACATTACAGGTTGATGGTAAACCAGATCAACCATCAGTTCAGGATGGTATTCTAGTTCCTAGAATTACAAGAGTTCAGTTAGCAGCTAAAGACACAGTGTATTCAGCTGATCAAAATGGAGCTTTGATATTTATTACTGATATATCCGGTACATCTACACCAAAAACAGCCGATATAACCAGTACTGGGTTTTACTATTATAATAGCAGTACCTTAAAATGGACAGCTGTAGCCCCGGCATCGTCAGAAGCTAAAGATTATGGTAAAGGAAGTTTTACTCCTAATTCGACAACCGTCAATGTATCTCAAACAGTTGATTGGACAAGTTATGCTTCATATAATTATATTGAATTAGTAAATCCCTCTGGTGTTAGTAATAGTACGCTTAATTTTCCATCTGCATCAGCAATTATTGGTACGCTTTATTTATACAATAATTGTGGGCAAATGCTGACATTTGATGGCTCTCCATTATCAACTAAGTATTTAACCTATGGAGCAGCTTTACATCTATATTCTGATGGAACTAAATGGTATCTAATGGCGGGAAGAGATTAAATTTAAAAATAAATATTATGTATAATAAAGTATTAATAATTTTAACTGTTTTATTTAGTGTAAACAGTAAAGCACAACTTTTAAGTTTTTCAGAAGTAAAAGAATCCTTAAAAGATTCAAATTATTTTTTAGATGCTAGTTTATTTGGAAAAAAAGTAAATAATTATGGAAAACTCATCGGTTTTCCTAGAACGGACTTAACTAATTTTACCTTTGATTTATCGCTAGTTGAACGTTCAATAGTAAATGGTTATTATTTTGATGGTGTTTTGGCGTTTAATTCTGTCATAGGAACGACTTTAACAGGTCAAGGTGAACAAGTTAAAGTTACACCTGGATTTTATTATTTTTCAAATCCAAAAGGTGGTAAAAAAGAAGATGGAGGAGATGGTATTTTTAATATCAATGCAGGTAGATGGAGAAAATTAGGAGGACAAGAAATTGTTAATCATTCTGAGATGGAGACAAATCTATCAATAGATGGCAATCCTATATATAGTTTTAAAGGTTCATTTACAGCAGATGGTAGCACCACACAAATTACTTTGAGTGATTTACCAGCAGATACAGCAAGTGCCATAACATCCTTATATAGAGTGACTATATATAATAAAGATAAAAAAATGTTTACCAATACAGTATATTCTTTCGATGCAACAAACAGGAAAATTATTACAGGTGCACCAAATGTATCAGTAGTATATGAAGCAGGAAATTATAATTATATCTTAGAATATCTTAAATAGAATTTTAATTAAAAATAAAAAAGCCTTTAGATATACTAAAGGCTTTTTTATTTTTAATAAATATAAATAAGGATATATAGAGCTTTTTATCTATTTTCAAATGTTTTTTGGTATGATAATAGATAATATTTTATTGCTAACAACTAATTATTTCAAATAGATTATTTCTATTTTGAAATTTAAAGAAGAGATATCCATATATATTGTAAATATATAAATGTATCTACCTTTAAAACATCATTTAAAGATTAAAAAACTTATTATATGAGCAAGAAGAAATTAACCACCAGTGCAGGTAATCCTTTAGCGAGTAATCAAAAATCAATAACAGCAGGACAAAGAGGGCCCGTTTTGATACAAGATTATCAATTGTTAGAAAAATTAGCACATCAAAACAGAGAAAGGATTCCTGAAAGAGTTGTACATGCAAAAGGTTGGGGAGCATATGGTACTTTTACAGTAACTAATGATATTACTCAATATTCAAGGGCTAAAATATTTTCACAGATTGGAAAACAGACTCGCATGTTAGCTCGATTTTCTACGGTAGCCGGTGAAATGGGAGCAGCTGATGTTGAAAGAGATGTGAGAGGTTTCGCATTAAAATTTTACACAGAAGAAGGTAACTGGGACATGGTGGGGAATAATACTCCCGTATTTTTTGTAAGAGACGGTTATAAATTTCCCGATTTTATTCATACTCAGAAAAGACACCCAAGAACTAATTTACGTTCTAATGAAGCAATGTGGGACTTTTGGTCATTAACTCCGGAAAGTTTGCATCAGGTTACAATACTTATGTCTGATAGAGGAATACCCCAAACTCCGATGCATATGCACGGATTTAGTTCTCACACCTATTCCTTTTGGAATAATAATGGTGAAAGATTTTGGATAAGGCTTCATTTTAAAACCCAGCAGGGAATTAAAAACTTTACCAACGAAGAATCAGAAAAAATAAACGGCAAAACAAGAGAATATTATCAGGAACAATTATATGGAGCAATTGAAAAAGGAGACTTTCCTCAGTGGAAAGTTTATGCTCAAATTATGCCGGAAGAAGAAGCTACCCAAACACCTTATAACCCATTTGATTTAACCAAAGTTTGGCCACATTCAGATTATCCTTTAGTAGAAATAGGCTTGATGGAATTGAACGAAAATCCGTCTAATTATTTTCAGCACATAGAGAATGCTGCATTTTCTCCTTCTAACGTAATACCGGGAATAGGTTTTTCCCCGGATAAAATGTTACAGGCAAGAATATTCTCCTATGCAGATGCTCATAGGTATAGACTTGGAACTCATTATGAAATGCTACCAGCAAACCATGCAGTAGCCGAAATTAACCACTATCATAAAGACGGAGCAATGCGTTTTTTTGATAATTTTAATGAAAATCCGGATGCTTACTACGAGCCTAATTCAAAAAACGGACCGGTTGAAGATCATTCTTATCTGGAACCACCGTTAAAAATTGAGGGTGATGCTACTCGTTATGAAGAAAATGATACCTATGGAGATTTTAAACAACCGGGAGATTTGTTCCGTTTATTTAGTACGGAAGAAAAAGAAAGATTGTTTAATAATATTAAAGATGCTATGGCTGGTGTTTCAAGAGAAGTTATAGAACGTCAGTTGAAATTATTTGATGCTGCCGATCCTGAATACGGAAATGGTGTGAGAAAAGCTTTAGGAATTTAATAATAAAAAATATATGAAAGACTGATATCTAAAATCATTGGGTACAGCTTTTATATAGATTATAATCATATGGAAAATAAAGAAATATTGTTTCAGGCAATACGATCTGAGGATACTGAGACGGTTAAAAAAATACTAAATGAAGATATTACTCTTTTAAATTCTAAAGATGGAAGAGGTTCAACTCCCCTCTTACTGGCAACCTATTATGGAAATTTAGAAATTACTAAGTATTTGCTTTCATTACATCCTTTAATCGATGAAAAAGATGCTTCAGGAAATACAGCGCTGATGGGAGTTTGTTTCAAAGGTTTTGAAGAAATAGCAGAAAATTTAATAAATGAAGGGGCCAATATCAACGAAGTTAATCACAGCGGAGCAACGGCATTGGTATATGCAGCAACATTTAACAGAAAAAATCTTGTGAAATTATTACTGAAACACGGAGCAAATCCCGAAATAAAAGATATACGAGGAAATACAGCAGCATCTCAGGCACGAATGCAAGGTCTTAAAGAAATTGCGGAACTTTTAGAAGTGTAAAAGATTATTTTTTAATTAATCGTTATAATAAACAGGGATTTTACTTTAAATATCAATTAGCATTCTGTTTATAAAATAAATTGTAGAAAAAGGAACTTTTTTAATTAAAGAGTTCCTTTTTCCAAATTAAAAATCAATAATTTTTTAATAAATAGTAGTTTAATTTAAAAGGATATTTAAGTTTAACACAGATTAAAAAAATAAAATAAATCTAAAATGATAATAAAAAAACAATTTAATCAAATAAAAGAGTTGTAGTATTATTTAAACTAACAATAATGATAAAATTTAACTAAAAATATTGATTTAATTATAAATTAAGGATAATATACTATTTAATGAAATTAATTTTTAATATATTTGTTATTCTGAAAAAGAGAAAATGACTGAAAAATTAGAAACCATTTTAACGAAAACAGGAGAGAGAAATTTTTTATTAAGTTTGATTAAATATGGTAAAAGAGATTTTGATAATTCAATTGAATTTATTGATTTTTTAACTGAAGCAATTAATACCAATCCAATAATAAAAGAAAAGTTATTGGAACAATTATCTCCTTTGTTCAGAAATCTGCATATGCAGAAGTTTATGACTGATTTTAGAATTTTTTCTGATGATAAGCTGGTAACTTTATTCTTTAGACAAATTGGAAACAAAATACTTCCGCAAATTTCCGATGATCAAACTTTAATTTCGTTAAGTAATGAAGTCTTGTATTCAAATGGAAATCACAACTTTGTTAAAATTATACCTGTTGATAGATGGATTAAATTTTACGAAGCCTTATTTAACGATGATACAGTTATATGTAACAGAGAATATGTTAAAAAACAAATCAGGGAAGGAGCTATAATTTTAATAGATAGAATTATAGGTGGAGCTGCAGATCCCGAAGTATTTAAAATGAGTTATATCAAAGGAATAGAAGAAAATCCTTTTCAGAAATTAACACTAAACCTTATACGCACGCTTCAGGATCATGAAATTATTAATTCAGATAAAATTGATCAGCTAAAGCATCAGACTAAATTATGTCTTTTATATCTGGATAATCTGGTAGGTCAAAAAGAAAAAAAAGGAATTTCATTAAGAATAACTATAAAGATTACTCGTTTAAGACAACAACTGGAGCGGTTGAGTATTTTATTGAATGCCTTATATCTGCTGGATGACAAACCATTATCAATAGCAATGGCTCATATAACTAAAAACTGGTTAGGTTTTTATTCTCCCAAAAGCGGGGTTATTAACTCTTTTCAAAGTACCCTATATGTTGTTACGTTTCTTATTACTTGGCACAATCGTCAGATTGGTGAAAAATATATTACTTCAACTCCTAGAGAATATCTTCGGATGTTTTATTCCGCAGCAGGAGGAGGTTTATTAGTAGCTGTTTTGTGCTTTATAAAAAACCAGATGGGTATGAGCGTACATACTCCTTTTATACAGGCTGTTCTATATAGTTTTAATTATGCATGGGGGTTTATAGCTATTTATTTACTTCACTGGACGCTAGCAACTAAACAGCCGGCAATGACAGCTGCGGCATTGGCTCATACATTAAATCAAGATGAAAAGTCGGCGAGTGATTACACCGAGTTCGGATTATTTTTTACACGGTTGTTCAGAAGCCAATTCATAGCCTTTATAGGTAATGTAGTAGCAGTGTTTATAACAGCAACATTAATTTATTACTCTATAACCTATTTTATGGATGTAGAACTGATAAGTCAGGCTAAAGCACATGCTTTTAGAGATGAAGTGGTTAAGTGGGATTGGAAAATTTTTTGGTTTGGAGCTATAGCAGGTATATTTCTTTTCATGTCTGGTTTAGTATCAGGAATTACAGAAAATTATACCCGTTATCATAATATACCGGAAAGATTGTTTCATCACCCGGTTTTAAAAAGATTTATAAAGGAAAAAAGAAGAAGGAAATGGGTAAACTGGTACGAAAATAAGATAGGGGGTATAGCAGGTAATGCTTTTTTAGGTTTATGCCTAGGCTGTGCATTTTTAGTTGGAAATTTTTTAGGAATTCCTTTTGATATACGGCATATAACTTTCTCTGGAGGAAATTATGCAATAGCTTTATGTTATTTTCATTTCGATATATCATGGAAAGACTTTCTTTTAGGAATTGCAGGTATTTTTGGAATTGGTATATTCAATTTTTTAATAAGCTTTTCTTTATCGCTTTGGGTAGCGATGAAATCTGTTAATGTTCCAACCAGGGAAATGGGTAAGATTTTGTATTCAGCATTTAAGCTTTTCCTTAAAAACCCGGTTCGTTTTTTCCTGCCTATAAAATAAAACAAGGAGAATTTAATACTCTCCTTGTTATACTTTAATGAATAAATTATTAATAATTTTTTAATCAATACTTTCAGCAATAGCTATAATCACATTAGTAGCTTTTATCATAGATTCTAACGGTACAAATTCATAAGGACCATGAAAGTTTAAACCTCCGGCAAAAATATTAGGACAAGGCAATCCCATATAAGAAAGTTTAGAACCGTCAGTACCGCCTCTAATAGCTTTTATATTGGCTTTAATTCCAACTTTATCCATTGCTTTTTCAGCAATGTCAATAATAAACATTTTATCAGCAATTTTTTCTTTCATATTAAAATATTGATCTTCAATATCAATTTTGAAAGTTTTATCACCATATTTGGAATTGAGATTACTAACAGTTTCAATCATAAACAATTTTCTTTCTTCGTATAACTTACGATCATGATCCCTGATAATATAGTGCAATTTGGCTTTTTCCACATTTCCTGTAATATGGGTCAGATGAAAAAATCCCTCATATCCTTCAGTAGTTGCAGGAGTTTCATTTGCTGGCATTAGATTTGAAAACTCTACTGCAAGTAAAGCTGCGTTAACCATTTTGTTTTTAGCGGATCCTGGGTGTACGCTTTTACCAACAATTGAAATTACTGCACCTCCGGCATTAAAGTTTTCATATTCCAGTTCACCCACTTCACCACCATCCATTGTGTAGGCCCACTCGGCACCAAATTTTTTAACATCAAATAAATCTGCACCCTTACCAATTTCTTCATCCGGTGTAAAACCAATAGCAATACGACCATGCTTTATTTCTGGATGAGCTAATAAATATTCTGCAGCTGTTACAATTTCAGCTACACCTGCCTTATCATCAGCTCCCAGAAGAGTGGTCCCGTCAGTAGTTATAATACTTTCGCCAATGTGTTCCTTTAATTCAGGGAAATCAAGGACTTTTAAGGTAAAACCAGTTTTTTCATTTAGCAATAAGTCTTTACCATCATAATTTTTCCAAATTATCGGATTGACATTTTCCCCACTGAAGTCAGGAGATGTATCATAATGTGAAATAAATCCTACCGTGGGTAAATCTTTTTCATGTGTAGAAGGTACATATCCCATTACATAACCATGGTCGTCAATACTTACATCTTCAAGCCCCAAAGATTTTAACTCATTAAACAAGTGCTTGGCTATGTCCCATTGCCTTAAAGTACTGGGAGTAATATCTTCTCCGGGTTGACTGGTAGAATATATTCGTACATAAGTTAAAAATCGCTGTAAAAGTTTATCTTGCCATTCGGCTGAAGAAGTTAAATACATATCAAACTATTTTTTATCAAAATTAATCAAAACAATAATAAAAATTAAAAGAAAAATTTAGTAATATTTGAAATTGATAAGATTAAAATTAAATGATATATAAAATATTTTTACAATAGGCATTAATTAAATATAGACCTGAAAATATTATAGTATATTTGAGTAAAAAAGATTGAATATAGCAAAATACATAACAATTTTAATATTATATCCGGTAGTGTTTTTTTCACAGGAAAAAGATCTGAAAGGATATATAGAATTTCCAGAGTGCAAAAATTCATTACCTGTGGATAAAGATATTTGTAATGAATATGAACTGAAAAAGTTTATAACATATAACATTACACATTTTGCAGATGCGAAAAATAGTCAAGCGGAAGGAAAAATCTGGATAGAGTATGTTTTGACAGAGGATAAAGATTTACTTGTTTCAATTACAGAAAACAGTAATAATGATTCAAAGCTAAAAAAGTCTACTTTATTAGCAATGAGCAAGTTAAAAGATTCTATACAATCAGGTAAAATAAACATAATTCCGGCTCAGTTAAATGGTAAAAAAGTGGTTTCCTATTTTATGATTCCTATTGAATTTACTAAAGTAAAAAATGAAACTTATTTCAATAATTCTGATTCAAGAAAAATAGTTATAGCTACTTACAGAACCTCTGAAAAAACAATACAATTCAGGAGAGATTTAAAAGGAATTATTTATGCATACTCTTTATCTTCGAATAAGGAAAAACTTATAGGTAAAATTGATAGTAATAAAGAATCTGGAGATTTTAGTAATACTGAAAAATCATTATTATTCCTTTATAATATTACCTTTTTAAAATCGGAAATACTTCTTACAATGGGTAATATAGATGGCCAGTATTTTGAACTGTATATGGATAAGAGTACTTCAGATACACAAGATGAATCGGTCGGTAATTCTAATGGAATGAATATAAATGTTTATTCATCTAAAAATTTAGACAAGCCAGTAGAAACATTTAAAAGCATAGATGAACTGTTTAACTCAAAATATTTACCTTTACTTTTCAAATAACCTTACAAATAACAGGTTTTTTACTGATTAGAATCATTCTTAGCGTCCTGTTTTTTATCTAATTTTGTTTCTTATAAAAATATATCTGAAATGAATTGGTTATGGGATTTGTTAAGCAATCATGAATCGGTTGCATACACTGTATTAATATACAGTTTCGTTATAAGTGTAGGTGTGGCCTTAGGAAGAATTAAATTTTTTGGTATTTCTTTCGGGATAACTTTTGTTTTGTTTATGGGAATTTTTGTTTCTCATTTCGGTTATGTAATCAATGAACATATTCTACATTTTATTAAAGAATTTGGGTTAATTCTTTTCGTTTATACCATAGGATTGCAGGTAGGACCGGGTTTTTTTTCATCGTTTAAGAAAGAAGGGCTGACTCTCAATTTATTAGCTATTATTATAGTAGTGACAGGAGGAATTGTCACAGTTGCCATTCACTACATAAGCGGAACATCCATTTCCACCATGGTAGGAATTATGTCCGGGGCTGTTACCAATACTCCCGGTTTAGGAGCTGCACAGCAAACAATAAAAGATTTAGTTGTTGATCATTCTGAAAACAGTAGTATTATGCAGACACTATCAACAGGTTATGCTATAGCTTATCCGTTTGGAGTTATAGGAATTATTTTTACCATGTTATTAATGAAAAAGCTTTTCCATGTAGATATAATAGCAGAGACTAGGTTAAATCAGCTAAAACACAAAACCGGTAGCACACTGCAAAAAATTGTTGTGGAAGTAACTAATCCCGCTCTTGTTGGAAAAGAACTTAGGGTTTTATGGAAAATAATGAAATTTAACTTTGTAGTTTCCAGAGTAAAACATGATGAAGGTATTTTTACACCGGATAAAAAATATGTATTAAATGAAGGAGATAAATTATTAATTGTCAGTTCGGCTGAAGACATGGAAGCTTTGGAGAGCGTTATTGGAAAAAGAATTAAAATAGACTTATCTTCCGAAGGAAAGAAACAAAACATCATTTCGAAAAAAATAAATGTAACTAAATCCTATGCCTATTCCAAACGATTAGGTGAATTAGGAATCAGAGATAAATATGGAGTTACAATTTCCAGGGTTGTTCGGGCAGGAGTAGAATTTATACCCGACAGAAATACCAAACTTCAGTTTGGAGATACACTGGTAGTAATTGGAGAAGACGCAAATATTATAGCGCTTGCCAAAGATTTTGGAAACTCAAAAAAACAGTTAGGAATTCCTCACATTGCAGAATTATTTCTAGGCATACTAATTGGAGTTTTAGTAGGTAGCATACCTTTTCAGTTCCCAGGAATTCCGGTCCCAGTAAAACTGGGGTTAGCCGGAGGACCTCTTATTATTGCTATTTTAATTAGTCGTTATGGAGGTAGAATATCTGTTACTCATTATGTATCAAGCAGCGCTAACCTGATGGTAAGAGAAATCGGAATTGTTTTATTTTTGGCCAGTGTAGGGCTAGGTGCTGGAGATACATTCTGGAAAGCACTAACTGAAGGAGAAGGATTATATTGGATGCTTTATGGAGTATTTATAACATTAATACCTTTAATTGTCGGAGCTTTAGTTGGTAGGTTTTTCTTTAGATTAAATTTTCTTGAAATATGTGGACTCATGGCGGGAGCATCCACAGATCCTCCTGCATTAGCTTTCGCAAACCAGTCAGCGGGTTCAGATGCACCTGCAATTACTTATGCCACAGTTTACCCTTTGACTACCTTTATGCGTATAATGGGGGCACAACTTATTTTGTTGTTGTTTTTTTAATAAAAAAATGGTTTAGAAAAGATTATTTCAGGTCTAAAAAATGACCGAAATAATCTTTTTTTGTTTTTAAATATTCCAGATTTTCCTTTTCAGGATGAATTTCCAGAGGAATTCTTTTTTCTAATGTAATTGTGCTATCCTCAATAAAATGAACTTTTTCAGGATTATTTGTCAGCAAATTAACTGATTCAATACCTAGGTCGTTCAAAATATCAATTGCTATTTTAAAATCGCGTGCATCAGCTGGAAAACCAAGCTTAATATTTGCTTCTGCGGTATTGAGTCCTTGATCTTGAAGATTATAAGCCTTTAATTTGTTAATTATACCAATATTTCGGCCTTCTTGTCTTAAATAAAGAAGAACTCCACCATTCTCGTGAATATATTTCATAGCAGCATCCAGCTGTTTACCACAGTCACATCTTTTAGAATGAAATAGATCACCAGTAATACATTCAGAATGAATTCTGATATTCACTGTTTTACTTAAATCAGTTTTTTTGCTTATAAGGGCAAGATGAGGCATCCAGTTAGAATTATCATCTGAGTAGGCAATCATTTCGAATTCTCCCCAATCTGTAGGTAGTATGGCTTCTGCTTGTCGTTTCATCTTCATTATTTATGATTACAACAAATTTAGTATAAATATGTTCACAGTAAATAGGTCTATAATATCTTTTATTGATATTTGAATTATATTTTTAAAATTCAAACCTATAGAGTTGATTTTTTTAGCAAAAAAAAACAAGTATCTTTGCAAATTAAAATTTATTAATATTATGGCCAAAATCTTGATTGTAGAAGATGAAGAAACTATACGAAGGGTATTGAAAAATATTCTTTTGGATGAAAATAAAGAATTTGAAATAAGTGAAGCTCCTGATGGAGCAGAGGCCAAATTATTAATAGATAAAGAAGATTTCGATTTGGTTCTTTGTGATATTAAAATGCCTAAAATGGATGGTGAAGAATTATTGGATTTAGTGATGTCTGATAAACCTACTTTGCCTTTTATCATGATATCTGGACACGGTACCATTGAAATAGCAGTAAACTGTATTAAAAAAGGTGCTTTTGATTATATATCTAAACCACCGGATTTAGGAAGATTATTGAGTGCGGTTAGAAATGCCTTAGATAAAAAGAATCTGTTACATGAAAACCAAAAGCTATCCAATCAAAATAAATTACTGAAAAAGAAAGTCAGTAAAAAATACGAAATGATTGGAAACTCTAAAAAACTAGAGGAAATAAAAACAATTATAGATAAAGTAGCTCCAACTGATGCCAGAGTCTTAATTACCGGTCCTAACGGAACAGGAAAAGAATTAGTAGCACATTCCATTCACGAAAAAAGTGAACGTTCCATAATGCCTATAATAGAAGTCAACTGTGCAGCAATTCCTTCCGAACTAATTGAAAGTGAATTATTCGGACACATGAAGGGGTCTTTCACCGGCGCTGTAAAAGATAAACAAGGTAAGTTTGAATTGGCTAATAAAGGGACAATTTTCTTAGACGAAATCGGAGATATGAGTTTACCGGCTCAAGCTAAAGTGTTAAGAGCATTACAGGAAGGCAAAGTCAGCAGAGTAGGAAGTGATAGCGAAATATCTGTTGATGTGAGGGTTTTAGCAGCTACGAATAAAGACTTAAAAGAAGAGATAAAAAATGGAAGATTCAGAGAAGACTTATTTCATCGTTTATCCGTAATTGAATTAAAAGTTCCATCACTAAAAGAACGTAAAGAAGACGTACCTTTATTAATTGAATATTTTTCAGAGGTAATCGCAGAAGAGCAGGGAGCAAAAGTAAAACGATTTTCTTTAGAGGCTATAAATTTATTACAATCTTTTGATTGGACAGGGAATATCAGAGAATTGCGAAACGTAGTGGAACGGTTAATCATTTTAGGAGGAGATCCGGTTACTCCGGATGATGTTAAAAGCTTTTGTTAAAAAAAAACATACTAATAAACCAATAATTAATATTAATGAAAAACGGAATTATTATATTAGACTTCGGCTCTCAGTACAATCAATTGATTGGACGCCGTATAAGAGAATTTGGAGTTTATGCTGAAATATTACCATTTTACACTCCTTTGGATGAAATTTTAAGCCATAATCCTAAAGGTATAATTCTTTCCGGAGGACCCTCTTCAGTGAATGCTCCGGATGCAAATCTGGTAGAGAAAGAACTGTACGAGAAGGGAATTCCTGTCTTAGGAATTTGTTATGGTATGCAGGTTACTGCTAAACTTTTAGGAGGAGTAGTAAGTGAAGGAATAAAGGGTGAATATGGAAAATCTGAATTTAAAATATCAAAACAAAATAAACTATTAGAAGGGGTTCCAGAAAATTCAACGGTTTGGATGAGTCACTTCGATGAAGTTAGCCAGTTACCGGAAGGATTTGAATTAATTGGAACTTCAACCAACTCTATCGCTTGCATGGCAAATGATGATAGAAAAATATATGCAGTACAGTTTCATCCGGAAGTATCCCATACTGAATACGGTAGTGAAATTATCAAACACTTTGTTTTTGATATTTGTAATTGTGAAAAAAATTGGGAATTAACAGATTTTATTCAGGCTGAAATCAAGAGAATTAAAGAAAAGGTCGGAAATAAAAAAGTTATTTTAGGACTATCCGGAGGGGTAGATTCTTCAGTTGCTGCTGTTCTTATCCATAAAGCGATAGGTAATCAATTAACTTGTATTTTTGTTGATACAGGATTATTGCGTAAAAATGAAGGAGATAAAGTAATGCAGGTTTACGGAGAGCATTTTCATATGAACATTAAGCGGGTAAATGCTGAAGAACGTTTCTTTTTCAAACTAAAAGGTGTTGATGATCCAGAACGCAAGCGAAAAATTATCGGAAACGAATTTATTCAGGTTTTTGATGAAGAAGCTCACAAAATTGAAAATGTAGATTTTTTAGCACAGGGTACTATTTATCCGGATGTTATTGAGTCTCAATCAGTAAAAGGTCCATCTGCAGTGATTAAATCGCATCACAATGTAGGAGGATTACCTGATGAAATGAAACTGGAGTTATTAGAACCTTTACGAGAATTATTTAAAGATGAGGTAAGAAAAGTAGGGGTAGAATTAGGTATTCCTGAAGAATTGGTTTACAGACACCCTTTTCCGGGTCCAGGATTGGGTATTAGGGTTTTGGGAGCTGTAGATGAAGAGAAAGTAAAAATTTTACAAGAGGCAGACGATATATTTATAGAAGAACTGTATAAAAATGATTTATATGATAAAGTAAGTCAGGCATTTGTAGTACTACTTCCGGTTAAATCGGTCGGGGTAATGGGAGATGAACGTACGTATGAATATACTGCTGTTGTTAGATCTGCAAATACTATTGATTTTATGACAGCTACCTGGTCAAAATTGTCCTATGAATTTTTAGAATTGATATCTAATCGTATCATTAATGAAGTTAAAGGAATTAACAGAGTTGCCTATGATATTTCATCAAAACCACCGGCAACTATTGAATGGGAATAAAGTATTATTATATAAAAAAAAGCCTGATTAATTTTTAATCAGGCTTTTTTTATTGATAAAAGAAAAAATAAAAATAAAAAATAATAAATATAAAATGCTGATATTTAAATTGTTAGATACTTCGTTTTAATATTTATTTCTTTTGATACTAAAAAATACGTAAAACTATATTTATTTATTATAAATTATGACTATATTTATGTTTTATAAAAACAATCTAAGTTCATTTTAAAATTTTAAGATAAAATGATTGTTTATAAACTATAATTAATGAATAATGTAAATATATAAAAGCTATAGATACTTACTTTAGGCCTGTTGAGCGATTGACGTTTAAATTTTATAACAAAAACTATGAATTATAAAATTTAATAAGTAATCAAAAAAACTTTAATAAATAATTATTTAAGAAAAGAATATGTTTAATTTGTCTGTCAAAAGTAATATTGTATCGCCCCAAAGTTTTGAGACTTTCTATAGAATTCAGATAAGCTACAATTCAGTAGCTGGTCCACAAACACCTAATTTATCTTTAAATACAGTTTCACATATTCATTTTGTTCAAAGAATACAAAACAATAGTTTGTATAATACAACTGTGTTACTTTCAGCTAATGGAGGAACTAAAAATGAAGAAAACAGGAGTGCTCTTGAGAAAATATTGATTTTATCAGATATAATGACAAAAATGTCAATTAAAAGAAATTTGAACGGTAAAATTGAGAAGTTGTTGAATCCGGATGAAATCAAAAAATCATGGAATCTTTGGAAGGAAAAAAATTTAACAGAATATATGAGAAAACTAATAGAGCAGGAAAACTTTATTGAGGACTTAGAATCCAGCCTTATATATCTTGAAGGGAATTTTAAAAAAGAAATTCAATATATCGCATTATTTCCGGAATGTTATTCTTTTAAATCAAATAATCTTCAATCAACCAATTATACAAGTCAATACATATTTAATTCTCATTTAATAAATGAACTGGTTCTTAAGTATAAGTTATATCCTGTCTTTATTAAAGATTATGGTAATATAATTCATGTTAAATTAAAATCTATTATTGCCAATTTATCAGATGTAGGGTCTATAATTAATGAAATTGATTCACTACCTGATTATAAGTATAAATTTGAAATTTTAGCTGATTATAAGTTTGATAAGAAATCAGGAAGAATTATTACTTCAGAAGTTGTTTTATCTGAATTTATAAATAATGAAATTCAATATACGTCAAAAGTAGAAATAAAAGAGGATAAAAAAATAGTAAATAAGATTTATTCCTGAATTTGGTTAGTACTTATGATAGTTACTCACTACTAAAATTTATTAATAATAATAAAAAGCATTAACTGTTTTTTATAAATTCCTATTAAAACAGGAGTATTGTGATGATAAAACTTTAATAAAAAAATTCATTCTTCTGTATTAGTAATAAATTAGTAGCTTTACATAAAGTGTGAAAATTTGAAAACAGCAGTACTTTATCAGTTTTCTTCTCCGCCCGAAAAAAATGGAATTATTAAGCCGCTAAAGAAAGGAGGTTATGCAGATAGTGGAGCAGATATAGCTTACGCATTAAAAATAAATAAAATTCCGGTCATAACTCCCGTTAATTTTGCTAATCCTAGAATAGATTTAGACTGGGTTTTTCCGGATACATTTTCTGGTATCGCAGAAGCAATTGACTTAGGTGCTGAAGTTTTATGGTTAAATACGGTATTGTATCAAGGTCATCCAATAGAAGACTTTTTAAAAAGTGTAAAAGTAGTTGGACAATTACCTGAAATTGTTGATAAATATGATGATAAATACTTAACTAATCATTGGCTGAAAAAATACGATTTACCGATTCCTTATTCCCATTTATTAAACAGAAATTTTAACAAAGAAAATATTCCATCTGAACTGAATTATCCTGTAATACTAAAGCCTGTTAGAGGCAGGGGCAGTCAGGGGGTTACAAAGATTGATAACAAGGAAGAATTATGGGAAACAGCAAGCTCTCTTTTTAAAAGTGGAATATATGGTGATTATATGTATCTGGAAGAATTTTTATCAGGAGAAGAATTAACAATAACTGTTATGCCTCCTGGAAGTTATATTATTGAAAATCAAAAATTAGACCTACCAAATTATTGGAGTTTGCCACCGGTAAAAAGATTTAATCATGAAAAAGGAGTCGCTCCATATAATGGAGTTGTTGCAGTAATGTCAAACAGTAAAATTTTGACAAAAGGAGAAATTCAGGAGCCAAAAATACAGATGTTATGTAAGCAATGTGAAAAAGCTGCGGAACTTATTGAAGCAAGAGCTCCCATAAGAGTAGATTGTAGAGCCAATAAAAATGGTAATTATTTTTTGTTTGATGTTAATTTAAAACCAAACATGACAGGTGCCGGTAGGCCTAACAGAGAAGAGCAGGACAGCTTAACTATGTTGGCAGCCAAAGGGATTGGCTGGACGTACCCGGATTTATTAATAAATATGCTTAACCAATGCTGGTAATCAATACAAAAAACTAAAATTAATATTCATGTCAATTCAATCATTAGAAACAATGACAACAACACTAAGTTGGAAATCAATAAGCTATGAACAAATAGGAGAAGGAGTACCTATTGTTTTTTTGCATGGGATTCCATTAGACAGAAGAGCATTAAAAAATCCAATGGAAGATTCTTTAAAAAATATTAATGGCTATAAGCGAATATATTTGGATTTGCCGGGCATGGGACAGTCCGGAAAAATTAATAGAGTTTATAGCTCGGATGACATGGTGGAAATTTTAAATGAATTTATAACAGATGTTATAGGTGATGCTAAATTTTTACTCGTAGGTCAATCCTATGGAGCCTATTTGTCTTTAGGCTTATTGCTTAAAAATGTAAATAGTATAAATGGTGTTTTTTTGATATGTCCTTGTACAGTTCCGGATAGATCAAAACGTATTCTCCCCGTTAAAAAGGAGTTAGATTGGAGTAATCCATTTATAAATAAGTATAAAAAAGAAGAAACGTTTGTTGATTATCTGAATTTCACAGAAGTCAGAAATGAACAAACTTGGAAAAAATATCAGGAAGATATTATACCCGGAATGAAAATTGCAGATTTAGAGTTTATAAACCAATTACAGGCAACGGGTTACGAATATACTTATCATAATGAATTGAAAAATTTAAAATTCAGAAAACCTTCAACAATTCTTACAGGAAGTCAGGATGCTTGTGTAGGATTTGAAGACGCTTTTAAGCTCACTCCTAATTTTGAACATTTAACCTTTTCAGTATTAGATAATACAGGGCATAATTTACAAATTGAACATCCTGAACTACTGAAGGTTTATTTTAAGGATTGGATTTCAAGGGTTGAAAAAAATTAATAAGCATAAAATATAAATAAAGCAAGATATGTTACATAAAAAAACGTTAGAGTTTTTAAAATCTTTAAAAAAAAATAATAATCGCGAGTGGTTTTCAGAAAATAAAGATTGGTACGAAACGTCTCGCTTAGATTTTGAAAATTTAGTTAAAGATTTACAAATCGGACTATCTGAACTAGATATCACAATAAAATATTTAAATCCTAAAAAATGTATATTTCGTATATATAGAGATATCCGTTTTTCACCAGATAAAACACCTTATAAAAATTATATGAGTGCTGTATTTAGTGAAATTAAAAACTCAGGATATTATTTACATATTGAACCCGGTAAAAGTTTTCTTACATGCGGTCACTATATGTTGCCACCAGAGCAGATAAAAAAAATAAGAAAAGGAATATATGATGATTTTGAATCTTTTAGGGAAATAGTGGAAAATAAAAATTTTATCAAAGAATTTGGAGGTATAACTAAAGATGAAACTATTCTTAAAAGAGTTCCCAATGGTTTCGATAAAGAACATCCCTCCTCCGAGTATCTCAAATTTAAAAATTTCTATGTAACTAAATCTATTACAGATCAACAGGTACTGGATACTCATTTTGTTACGTTGGCTGTATCTGTCTACACAAATATGCAACCTTTCAATGATTACATAAATAATTTAATTCTTGATTAAATTAAATTTTAAAATTGATGATTTGAATATTGAAACAGTATATTTTTAGTAAACAAATTTTATTAGTGTAGAATTTCGTATCTAAATTTGCTGTACTATAAAATTAATCTGAGCTATCCGTTTTTTTGATAAATTTTCAAATTATTTCACATCTTTCATAAAATAGCATTACATATTACGTTAAGAATATTAATATAAATTTAAAAATGAAGCAGAAAGAAAAATCTGTTGGAGTTCACGTAAGACATTATGTGAATAGGGTAGGATGGTTACGCGCAGCAGTATTAGGTGCAAATGACGGAATAATATCAACAACTAGTTTAGTAATAGGTGTAGCATCTGCCAATGCGGATAGAGGGGCAATTATTGTGTCAGCTGTAGCTGGTCTGGTAGCGGGGGCTATGTCTATGGCAGCTGGCGAGTATGTTTCAGTAAGTTCTCAGGAAGATGTTGAAGTATCAGATTTAAGGAGAGAACAAAAAGAACTGGATACAATTCCGGATCTTGAGCTAAAAGAATTGGAAAATATATATATCAAAAGAGGATTGGATGAAGAGCTAGCCGCAAAAGTAGCACGTCAGTTAACTGAATATAATGCTTTAGAAGCTCATGCTAGAGAGGAGTTAGGAATCAATGACGTTAGTAAGGCAAAACCATTGCAAGCGGCTTTAGCTTCTTTAATTTCTTTTATCATTGGAGGAATTTTGCCATTATTGGTTTCGTTTTTAGCCCCTGTTTCACAAATGGTAACTTATCAATATATTTTTGCTCTCGTATTTTTGATATTATTAGGGATTATTGCGGCTAAAACCGGTGGTGCAGATATTATTAGAAGTTTAGTAAGAATATGTATCTGGGGAACATTAGCTATGGGGATAACAGCATTAATAGGCTCTTTTTTTAATATAAAAGGTTAAAATATATGAGAAAATTAAAAATATGTGTAGCAGGAGCAACTGGTTGGGCAGCTTCTGAATTATGTAAACAAATGGTAAAAACACCTGACATGGAAATCGTTTCAGCAATTTCCAGAAAAAATGCTTCAGGTAATTTAGACAGCATTTTAAACTTAAATACAGGAGTTAATATACCGATTTTTTCAACAATTGAAGAGGCTCTGAATATTTCTTGCAATGTTCTTATTGATTATACTTCACCTGAAATTGTAAAGCATAATGTTTTGGCAGCATTAAATAAAGGTGTTAATGTAGTAATAGGAACTTCTGGTCTTTCAGATAATGATTATGAAAATATACAAAAAGCTGCAGAAGATAATAATAAATCTGTATTAGCAGTAGGAAATTTTGCTATCAGTGTCGTATTATTAAACAAATTTGCTGAATTAGCTGCTAATTATATGAATTATTGGGAAATCATTGATTATGCAAGCGATAAAAAAATTGATTCGCCCAGTGGTAGTGCATTGGAATTAGCTTATAGACTTTCCAAGCATGGGAAATCTAAAAAAACTGTACAAATTAATAATACTCAAGGAATAAAAGAAACAAGAGGAGCTGATATGGGAGGTACTCAGGTACATTCCGTAAGATTACCCGGTTATGTAATATCGCTGGAAACTATTTTTGGTATGGAAGATGAAAAGCTTATTTTAAGACATGAAGCAGGAAGTAGTGCAAAACCTTATGTAGCAGGGGCCTTACTAGCTGTTCGTAGAGTAAATTCTTTCACAGGTCTCAGAAGAGGATTGGATACTGTTATGGATTTCTGATTAATAAATGATTTTTATTATATTTGAGGCTTTTATTTAAGCAAATCTTACTAAAATAATATGCTTTGAAGAAAGTTTTGACAAGTTATAAATTACTTTTATTAATTGTAATTTTATTTTTACTGGCAGTTAACACTCAATACTATTGGGAAGTTTGGATTGGTGATTATGCGCTAGCAGTTTACCTGATTTTATTCATCGGTTATTTATCTCTTGTTGTTGCTCTCTTATATCAAATTTATTTTTCTGTTGAAGAAAACTTCAAAAATAAAAGCAGATTAATTATTAATTTATTAATTGCTGGTATTCTTATATTTATATATAATAAGCCAATGGGCATAATGAATTATGATGAATGGGAAGATGAGAATTTGTTAATTGCAGAAGCTGAGGGAATTGCAAACTGTATGATTCGGGTAAAATTTAAAAATGATCAGAGTTTTGTGGAAAGAGATATATGCTTTGGTGTAGATGTAATGAAAGGAAGTTACATCCTCCGAAATGATACATTGTTTCTTTACCAGAATTTTTTATTTAGTAGATCGAAAGATTATTATGTATTTGCACTCTTTAAAACTGATAATGACGGTGACGGTAAGTCTGATGATAAGTTATTGTTATACAGAAGTGTGAATGATACCCTACCTATAATGCTTAACATACGAAAAAATAAGCTTTTAAAAAATTGATTTAATCTAAGATGTATTGTCAATTTTTACCATATTTATTATTGATCAATCTGGATATAATAAATATTTAGAACGTACAATTTTAAAATCTTCTAAATCTTTTTTCCAGGATAATTTAATTTCTTGTTCAGATTTTCTTGCCAGTATTTGTTTTCTCAGTAGGTCTGTACCTGCAAGTTTATCAAAAAACAGATTTTTATTGAAAAAAGAATATCCGACAGGTAAATTGGTGCTATTTGTGCTATTATAATATATAGTGAGTAGCCATTCAAGATTTATTTCAGAAAGAAATGGCTCGTCTCTTAAATCTTCACCATAGCAAATTTGCCCCTTATATTTCGGATTTTTATCACCCTTGTTAGGTTGAGGAATAAACTCATCCGTAAAAGCAGTGTTAAAAGGAGAACCATACATTTCAAACGGAAAATCAGTACCTCGTCCTACACTAACATTAGTTCCTTCGAAAAAACATAAGCTGGGGTATAAATTAATAGCATGATCTGTTCTTAAATTAGGAGAAGGATTTACAGGTAATGAATATTTCAATTTATGATTATAATTTTGTAGTTTAATAACGGTTAAATCACAAGAAACTTTATTTTTCAGCCATTTTTCTCCATTAATCATTAAAGCATATTCTCCGATGGTCATTCCATAAACTACGGGTACTTTATGCATCCCGACAAAAGATTCAAACCCTTGTTTTAAGACAGGTCCGTCAATATAGTGAGCATTAGGATTAGGTCTATCCAGAACAATTACAGGAATGTTGTTTTCAGCAGCAGCTTCCATTACATAATGAAGAGTAGAAATATAGGTGTAAAAGCGTACACCTACATCTTGCAGATCAAATAAAATTATTTCAACCCCCTTAAGTTGTTCTGTTGTCGGTTTTTTATTTTTTCCATATAATGAGATCACGTGGATATTGGTTTTAGAATCTTTTTCATCCTTTACCTGCTCTCCAGCATCAGCTTTTCCTCTAAAACCATGTTCTGGAGAAAATATTTTTTCAATTTTTATGTTTTTTAAAAGAAGAAAGTCTACAATAGATATAGTATCTATTTTTATAGATTTTTCACTCATATCAGGATGATCCGAATTGTTGTAAATATTTTGTACATATAAAATTCCTGTTTGATTCGTTACAATTCCAACTTTTTTATCAGAGAGAAAAGGAATATATTTTTCATACTGTTGGGCCCCAGTTATTATTGTTTCATTTGTGTTCTTGGTAGATTTTGTATTCTGAGCGGATAAGGAAATCAAACAAAAACAAAAGAAAATACTAAACAATTGAGTATATTTGAAAAAAAAATTTTTGGAGTTGAGTTTCACCTGGTTCATATCTAAGAAAATTGCTTTTTCCAAAAGTAATAAAAATAATCTATCACAAATTATAATTCGAATAGGGCAGACTGCAGTAGCCATAGGAATCATAGTTTCTGTAATAACTCTTGCAATCGGATTAGGATCTAAAAAAGCTATCAAACAAAAAATGGCTGACTTTAATGGTCATATAACCATTAGAAGTTATGATAGCAATAATTCTTTTAACAGTTCAAGGTTAAATAAAAAGAATGTTCTTATAGATAAAATTACAGGTAATCCCGAAGTATCAAACGTTCAGGAGTATGCTACCAAAAGCGGAGTAATACGTACAGAAGTTAGTTTCGCAGGAGTTATCCTTAAAGGTGTTACTGATGATTTTGATAAAGAACGTTTCAAAGAATTTATAGTAAAGGGAAGTATTCCGGAATTTACTAAAGATAAGCTTAGCAATGATGTAATTCTCTCGGAAAAAATATCCAAAGAAATGAAACTGGATGTTAATTCCTCATTCGTTATGTTCTTTGTCAGAGAAAACCAAAATCCTATTTACAGACGTTTTACCGTAAAAGGTATATTTCGTACAGATATCAAACAAATTGATGATGTTTTTGTAATAGGTGATATACAACATATTCAGAAATTGAACCATTGGGAGTCCGAAGATATAGGTGGTTACGATATATTTATCAAAGATATTGAGAATCTGGATGAAATATTTCCACAAATTGAAGAATTTGCCGGTTATAACAATTTTGCAGAGAAAGCTACTACTACTTTTTCACAAATTAATGACTGGATACAAATATTTGATACCAATATATTCATTATACTGGCAATTATGATGGTTGTTGTTGTTATAAATATTATTATGGTTCTTCTTATTTTAATTATAGAAAGAATAAATTCTATTGGAATGTTAAAAACACTTGGAGCTTCTAATAAGCAGATACGAAAAATATTTGTAAACTATACACTTTTCATTATGATGCCTGGATTGATCATAGGTAACATCATAGCAATATCATTGCTATATATTCAAAAATATTTTGAAATTATAAAGTTAAATCCTGAAAACTATTACGTGAGTACGGTACCTGTTTATATTAACTTTATTCATATAATTATCATTTCAATTTCAGCAATTATCATTAGTGGATTAGTGCTTTTGTTGCCTTCCTACTTGATATCTAAAATTTCACCTATAAAAGCTATTAAATTTCAGTAAGTTTAAAATGAAAAAAATAAAAGTAAATATCGAAGGGCTAATATCTCTCTTGATTCTTCAGTTTTTTTTATACCAGATCATTAAAATGAGTATGGGAACAGGAGAAAATATGTATATTCGATTCCTGCTTAAAATTAAAAGTTTATTCAATAGTGTTTTCGGTCTGATTCCTTTTTCTGTTGGTGATTGTTTGTATTTACTATTTGGAATCTTTTTAATGTTTTGTTTATCTAAAGGAATTTTTTTATTAGTTAAAAAAAATAAACAAAAATCTTCTAAATATTTTATATCATTATTACTAATAATTAATATATTTTATTGTATATTTATGCTGTCTTTTGGATTATTATATGGTGTTAAGCAATTTGTCGAGTTTGATAAAACTCAAGATAAAGTAAATGAAAATGACTTAAAAGTAGTTGCTAATTATCTATTAAATAATTGCCGTGAATTGCGAGAAAATATTTCTACTAATAAAAAAGGAGAATTTGCCATTGATACTAAAGAAATGATTTCAGTTCTTTATAAAGAACAAAGTTTATTTTTTGAAACACCACAACAAAAGCCAAATGTAAAAGTGTCTATGTATAGTTCTATAATGCGAAAAGTAGGTGTGGCCGGTTATTATAATCCTTTTACAGGTGAAGCACAATTTGTTGAAGGATATCCGGATACCTCAATACCA
The DNA here is from genome assembly GCF_004014855.1 of Apibacter raozihei. NCBI lineage: Bacteria > Pseudomonadati > Bacteroidota > Flavobacteriia > Flavobacteriales > Weeksellaceae > Apibacter > Apibacter raozihei. Next base: position 3,065,461 of record NZ_CP034930.1, on the reverse strand, counting down.
TTTACTATAGCTCATGAAATGGGTCATCAGGCAGGAATAGCAGGAGAAAGAGAGGCTAATTTCTATTCTTTTTATATGGGTGAAAATTCTTCTGATAAAGAATTTCAGTATAGTGTAAAATATAAAGCTTTAATGTTCATTTTAAGAGAATTGTATACTAAAGATTCCATGTTTTCCAAACGTATTTTGGATAATTTTTCTAAAGGAATGAAAAAGGACAGAGAAAGAGAAGTTAAGTTTTATTCACAAAGTTCTAACCTGGGATCTGATATATTCTTATATATGAATGATACATATTTAAAATCAAATAATCAGGAAGGAGTTTCAGAGTACAGCCGAGTGGTGAAAATGATTATAAACTTTTATAAGTATAGCTACCCATCATTGTTTGCAGAAGCTAAAAAATCCCAGCTGCCAGTAGATAATACTCAATGAAAACATATTAATATTACACATAAACCGATAATATAGTACAAATACAATCAGAGATAAGATCTTTAAGCCAAAATACTGTTTAAGTACCGAAGTTATATTTATAAAAATAAATTATAGTTTAGTAATATATTACAGACAAAATAATACTATCTGAATATTTTATTAAAATAATTTAAACAACTAAAAATTGATGCAATTATGCTGGAAATCTTATTAATTTTAATAATTATTTTATTAATAATCATATTACTTAAACTGAGTTTTAGCAATACTCAGGTTATGAATAAATTTGAATCATTAACTGACAAATTTGAAAAGTTAGAAGATAATTTAAATAAAATCCTTAGTAATACACCGGTTGAAGATATTGAAATAAAGAACAACGATAACAACCAAGAATCAATGGATGGGTTGAAATCTGATTTTCATTTTGATACTGCTTCTGAGATAGAATCTTTTGAACCGGAAAAATCTGAAATTTTAAACACTGATCTTGCAGATGATAAAATGCCTGAAATTATAAATCAGACAATAGAGCAAGAAATCCAACATTCCAACTCTGAATTGGAAGGTTCTGTATTTTATGATATAAATAAAGATGTAGTTGATAATAGTAAAGAAGAGACTTCAAAGAAAACTTTCAAATTTGAAAAATTATTTGGTGAGAATATTTTGAGTAAGGTAGGAATAACAACCTTAGTGCTCGGAATTGCTTATTTTGTAAAGTATGCTATTGATCAGAACTGGATTGGAGTATCAGGACGTGTTGCAATTGGTATGATTGTAGGTATAGGAATTATAGGAATCGCACATAAACTAAGAAAAAAATATTTAGCTTTTTCAGCTTTACTCGCTGGGGGAGGAATATCTGTATTTTATATTACTCTAACCATAGCCTATAGGGAATATATGCTATTTACACAACCTACAGCCTTTTGTTTACTCATAGTAGTAACGCTTATTTCTGTAGGATTATCATTATTCTACAATGAGAGAATACTAGCAATATTTTCATTGCTCGGAGGGTTTGCCTCTCCGCTTTTAGTTAGTACAGGAAGTGGAAATTATATTACCTTATTTTCTTATATATTTATACTTAATTCAGGAATGCTCATATTGGCATATAAGAAAAAATGGAAGATAGTAAGCATCCTCAGTTATGTATTAACATTTGTTTTCTATAGTTTCTGGCTAATTACCTCCTTTCGTTCAGAAAATAGAGAAGGAGCAACAGTCTTTAGTGTGTTATTTTTCGTTCAATTTTATACTTTAGCATTAATAGAATTTTATAAAAATATAAAATTTTCTCCATATCAGATAGTTATTGTATTAAGTAACAATTTCATACTTTACTTATCTTTAATTTATATATACGATTTATATCCAAGAGATGTTAAAGGTTTGATAACTATGTTAATGGCAGTAATTAATGTAATACCCGTTTTCATATTATTAATTACCAAGCAGAAACAAAGCCTTTTTTTTCAATTACTTTTAGGAATCGTATTAGCATTTATAACTCTGGCCATACCTATTCAGTTAAAAGGAACAGTAATAACAATGTTCTGGGGAGTAGAATCAGTCATTGTTTTTTGGTTGTATAAAAATACAGGAATAAACATTTTCAAAAAAAGTTTTTATTTATTAATAGCCCTATCCATGCTATCACTCTTAAAAGACTATGTAAATGGTTATATTTCGGATATATTTTTAAACGGGATTGTAAATCTGGATCATTTTAGCATAGAGTATAAAACCATAACTATAAGTCCTATATTTATTACCGCATTGTTTATAATCTTATGTTTATTGATTATTAAATATATGATTAAAAATTGTGAATCAGTAGAATTAAATTCTCAAACATTAAAAATATTCGGCATATCCAATATAAAGGAATGGATTATAAACAGTATTTGGTTCTTAGGTTTTATCTTTCCCTTATCTGAGCTTACCTCTCAATTATATGAAAGATACTACGCTTTTCCTCAGATTGCATTATTGCAAGGGGTTTATATATACACTTATGCAGCCATTTACTATTTTATAAATCGTAAAAAAATATCAAAATTATCCTATATTGTATTGGGAGGACTAGTTATTTTATATTCAGTTATTTATCTATTAAAAGTAGTTTCCAACTCGACAGATATGATATTTTATTCTCCTAAATTCAGGTTAACGCTCCATTTAATACATTATTTAACCATCCCACTTTTTATCTATTTAGTTAAATTGTTTTGTAATAAAAATACAAATCAGAACAACGAAATTCCTTATTGGATTGTAGCCGTTTCATCATTAATTGCTCTTAGTGTCGAAATTGATAATACTGTATTGTTAAAATATTCGCATACTGTGCTGTTTGATATACATACAATTGTATATCCAATAATTTGGGGGATATCCGGTCTGATATTAATTATACTGGGCATGAAAAAAAATAAAGTTATTCTCAGAAAAATATCACTGGCTTTGTTTGGTTTAATAATTTTGAAATTGTATTTATATGATATATGGCAAATGAGCCAGACAGGTAAAATTATATCTTTTATACTTTTAGGAATCATTTTACTTTGCACGTCATTTTTATATCAAAAATTAAAAATTTTGATTAAAAACGAAGATGAGTCTAAAAGTGAAGAAACCGACCTTAAATAGATAAAAACTAAGTTTGTAAATTAATAGATTACAATAAGTATCTTTGCATTTATAAAAATATATTTTTGTATATGCAAAAAGCACTTAATTTGTTTATCCTTAGCTGTCTGGTAATTTCTTGTGCACGAGTAGGAACTCCAAGCGGAGGACCCAAAGATATAACACCACCCAAATTTTTAGGCTCTAAACCCGATACATTAGCTGTAAAAGTAGACACTAAAATTAAAGAAATTACACTCAATTTTGATGAATATGTAATTGTTAAAGATATTTCCAAGCAAGTTGTTATTTCACCGCCACCTAAAATCACACCCTCAATTGAGCCATCATCAACTGCCAGAAAATATATTTCAATAAAATTTTTTGAACCGTTGGAAAATAATACTACCTATACGATTAATTTTGGTTCAGCAATTCAGGATAATAATGAAGGAAACAAATTAACAAACTTCTCGTATACCTTTTCTACGGGTAACCGAATAGATAGTTTAAGTTTAAGTGGAAGAGTAAGACAAAGTCTTGAAAAAGATCCGCCAAAATCAGTTTTAGTATCACTATATAAAATCTATCAGGATTCTTTAGGCAAAGATTCCATTAATTTGAAAAATAAACCGTATTATATATCAAGAACAGATTCCACAGGAGCTTATAAGCTAACACATTTACATCAGGGAAATTATAAGCTGATAGTATTCAATGATTTAAATTCAAACTTACTATTAGATCCCGCCAAAGAAAATGCAGGATTTTATACACAAAGTGTAGATCCACAAAAAGGAGAAACTTACGATCTAATACTTTCCCCTTTAAAACAGGCTTATAAAGCAGTAGGAGCAGAGCAGGAGTCGTTGGGTGTAATTAAATTTAAATTTAAGGGTAATCCTGAAAATATTAAGATAAAACCTTTAGAAAAAGATTTTCCGGAAATAAAACAAAATCATAAACCATTTGCAGATAGTTTATATATTTATTTCAACAGTAAAGAGTTAAAAGGATTAGATAAGAAAGGAAGGATAAAATTCCTGACTCAATACAAAGAAAAAAAAGATACACTGAATGTTTTATACGATCCAAAATCAGAATCAGAACTAACCTTGTCAGCAGAAGAAAAAGAAATTACTCCATCTACTATTTTTACATTAAAATCTAATAATTATATAGATCAAGTAAATAAAGAAAAGATTGAGTTGTTAAAGGGAAAAGAGCCTATGGATTTTGATGCAGAAATTGATGAAGGAGATGCCAGAAAGCTGAATATAAAGTTTCCGATTACTTTTGATACAATGTATGAAATCAAAATTAATTCTGAAGCAGTTCAGGACTTTTTAGGACAGAAAAATAAAGATACACTTAGCTATTCTATTCAGACCAAAAAACAAAGCGATTACGGTAATTTAAGCCTGAGAATACAAAATAAGCCCGATTCTAAATTCTTTTTTCAATTATTAACAGAAAAATATGAGACTATTCAGGAAATATATGGAGAAAAGGATTTCTTTGAATTTAAAAATTTAAAACCGGGTAAATATATTATCAGGATTCTGGTAGATGAAAATAACAATGGTATTTGGGATGCAGCAGATATAGAGCACTTTATTCCGGCTGAAAAAACTTATATATATCCTGTTCCGATAGATGTCAGAGCTTTTTGGAATCTTAATGAAGTATGGGTTTTATAGAAAAAATGAAGTATAAAGACATTCACAAAAGCTGGAAATGAAAAAGAAAATAGGAATAATTGTAATAGTTATTTTACTTATACAGCTTATAAGAATAGATAAAAATAATCCACCGGTAGATCCGAATAAAGATTATATTAAAATAACACATGCACCAGCGCAGATAGCTGAAATTATTAAAAAGGCATGTTACGATTGTCATTCGAATGAAGTAAAGTATCCCTGGTATACAAATTTAGCCCCCATTTCCTGGTATATCAAAGGGCATATAAATGAAGGAAAAGAATACTTAAACTTCTCCGAATTCGGAAATTATAATATGTATCAGAAAGAACACATAAATTCAGGACTGGTTAGTGCTATAAAAAGAGAAACAATGCCATTAAGCTCTTATGTGTGGATGCATAAGGAAGCAGAACTTACATCACAAGAAAAAACAATTTTACTAAATTGGTTTGAAATTTTCGATAAAAAAAGTGACAAATAAAAGGGTATGGAAAGATTAAAAAAAGGGGATACAGTTTTAATTACAGCTCCTGCAGGAATGGTTACGGAGGATCAAATACAGCCAGCGTTAAATGTAATAAAAGCTAATGATTGGAATTATGAAATAGCTCAGAATACTTTTAACCAATATAATTTTGCATACAAGTATTCAGGAACGCCACCAGAACGGTTAAGTGATTTGCAGTGGGCCTTAGATCATCCCTATGCCAAAGCAATATGGTTTGCAAGAGGAGGATATGGAGGAGTACAAATTGTAGATCGTTTAAATCTTAATAAATTTAAAAAAAATCCCAAATGGCTGATAGGTTATTCAGATAATACAGTATTTCATCAACACTTTAACCGAAGAGGATTTCCCAGTCTTCATGCTACAGTATGTAAACCGCTTCCACAAGGACAATCTCAGGATACTTACTCAACTTTAACTCAAGCACTTCAACAGCAAAGTTTAAATTATACAATTTCCCCCGATTCATTTAATCAACAAGGCGAGGCGCAAGGACTTCTAACTGGAGGAAACTTATCAATATTATATAGTTTATTAGGTAGTAACACATTAGACCATTTTAAAGATAAAATTCTTTTTATTGAAGATTGGTATGAAAATTATTATCATATTGACCGCATGCTTATAGGTTTGGAGAGAGCAGGAGCTCTGAAAGGTATTACAGGATTAATAGTCGGTGGCTTTACTAAAATGGATTCAAAGGAAGAAAATAGTCAATATGACGAACCGTTTGATAGTCTGGCATACGAAGTGATTTCGGAAAGATTTAAAAATTATCATATACCTAAAGTTTTTGGATTTCCTACAGGACATATCTACGATACTAGGGCATTGATTATGGGAGCAGGTACTAAACTGATTGTCACCAAAGACAAGGTAGTTATTACTAATAATCTTTAATATATTAACTCGTAAACACAAGTTTCTTTTTTAACCAATAGTTCAAAACTGATACTATGGAAATAGCAGCAGCTCTGCTAAAAATAATATTCAATTTTGAATGTTTAAATACTATATCACTAAAAAGATGTGTGGATATTGATAGAAAAAAGGTAAATAATGCCCAGGTCATTATCACAGTTCCTATAGATAAAATTAGAAAAAGAGAGAATTCTTTCCTTTTAGAATGTTTTCCACGTTTAAAAACATATCGAATGCTTAATATATAATTACTTAAAATTCCAGCCCCGGTAGCAAGTATACTGGATAAAGGATATCCGTTTTTTAAGTTTTCAAAAGAAAAATATACAGGTAGAAATTTTTCAAAAATTAGAAGTGAAAAAATTTCAATACAGGCACTGACTGCACCAGCAATTAAAAATAAGAATACTTGTCTTTTATGCTTTTTAATGGCTAAGATCATATAAAATATTTTAGTTAAATAGATGATTAGACAAAATAATTCTTTGTAAAGCTACTATACAGGTAAGTAAGAATTATTTAATCTTTGCTAGTTAGAAAAAACAATTTTCTTTTTAGCAACATAATTTACCAGGGAAACCAGAAAAATTGCGGCAGCTTTACAGAAAACGATATCGCCAACAGTATAAACCAACAAGTTGACAGGTTTATTTATAAACGAATGAAATAAAGCGAAAATACCCCAGCTCATAAACATGGTAATTATAGAAAGAGTAATAAAAAGATAAAATTCTTTTTTCTTGGAGTGTTTTCCTCTTTCAAAAACGTATCGTATACTAAAAAAATAATTACTTAAAATTCCACCTCCTGTTGAAAGCAAATTAGAAATAGGATAAGAATACGATTTATTTTCAAAAGAAAAAATGCTGGGCAACATTTGAGGTAAACTTAAGATTTTCATTAAAGAAATTTCAATGATAGCACTAAGAACCCCGGCTATGAAGAACAGTATAAGTTGTCGTTTATGTCTTTTTAAAGAAGCAATCACTTTATCATGTGTCAAATTAGTAGAACAAATAAAACCATGCAAAAATAGTTTATTTTTTTTTATTTCAGTAATTTTGTTCAAGTTAATTTATTAATTCAGGATTAAATATAATCATAAGAATATGACTTTTAAAGATTTAAATGTATATACACCAGCCGAATTTCAAGGAAAAACTCCAGCAGAGCTTGGATACTACTTTCCTGCAGAATTTGCACCTCACAAAGCAACCTGGTTGTCCTGGCCTCATAAAGAATCTTCCTGGCCGGGTAAAATAGATAAAATATTTAAACCATATGCAGAGTTTATAGCAGAGGTTTCACAAGGTGAAGTGGTAAATATTAATGTTGTAGACGTAAAAATGAAAGAATTTGCTTTACAAATATTACAGAACACAGAGGCCGACTTAGATAAAATAAATTTTTATATTCATCCAACGAATGATGCCTGGTGTAGAGATCATGGTCCTGCCTTTCTTATCAATCCGAATTCCCTTGAGCACAAAAAAGTGTTGGTTAAATGGAATTTTAATGCCTGGGGTGATAAATATCCTCCGTTTCATTTAGATAATGAAATTCCACTTCACATAGCAAAAGAAGAAAAACTGCCTGTTTTTATCCCTGGAATTATTATGGAAGGTGGTTCCGTTGAATTTAATGGAAATGGAACAGTAATAACTTCACGTTCCTGTCTTTTAAATAAGAATCGCAATCCACATTTAAATCAGTCAGAAATAGAAAAGTATCTGATGGATTTTTATGGAGTTAAACAAGTGCTTTGGGTAGGCGATGGTATTGTGGGGGATGATACCGACGGACACATAGATGATACCGTTCGGTTTGTTAATGAAAATACGGTATTAACAGTGGTAGAAGATAACCCGCAAGATGATAATTTTGAAATTCTTCAAGAAAATCTTAAGCAGTTGAAAGAAATGAAATTATTGAATGGAGATCCATTGAATGTTATTGAACTACCCATGCCTGATCCTGTGGTTTATGAAGGATATCGCTTACCGGCATCCTATGCAAATTTTTATATTGCTAATAAATCCGTTATTGTACCCATATTTAATTGTGAAAAAGACAAAGTGGCATTAGATATTATTGCACGGTGTTTTCCTGATAGAAAAGTGATAGGTATTGATTCTACAGATATTGTATGGGGGTTAGGAAGTTTTCATTGCCTTAGCCAGCAGGAGCCTGCTATCTAAATAGAATACAAAATGAGTATAAGAAAAGCAACAGTCAATGATGAACCAGCCATAAGGGAACTCTTGAAACAATTGGATTATCCGGTTTCAAAAGGATTTTTATCCGATAAAATTAAAATTCTCATTAATAATGAGGATGCCGAATTATTAGTATATGAAAAAGAAAGTAGTGTTGTTGCTTTTATCTCTTTGCACTTTATCCCTCAATTAGCCAGAGAAGGAGACTATCTAAGAATATCTTATTTTGCGGTAGAACAAAAAATAAGAAGTAATGGAATTGGTAGAGAAATTGAAGAATATTGCACTCAACTAGCTAAAGAAAAAAAATGTGATAGAATAGAACTTCACACTCAAAGTCGTAGGCTATTAGCTCAAAAATTTTATACAAGGCAAGGATATAAAGAAGACCCCAAATATTTAATAAAAAAATTATAGTGTATTTAGAACTAATTCAGCACATAGAAAATTACGTGCTCCTGACTAACGAAGACAAAAACAAATTAACCAACTACTTTACTTACCAGAAAATAAACAAGAAAGAGTATTTACTAAAACAAGGAGATAAATGTCAGTATAATTATTTTATAATTTCAGGAGTATGTAGAATGTATACCTTTACTGAAGAAGGAAAAGAACAAACCATACAATTTGCTATCGAAAATTGGTGGATTACCGATTACGACAGCTTTGGTAAGGATAAGTCTTCTGTGTATTATATCCAGGCACTTGAAAATGCAGAAGTACTGAAAATTAACAGAAAAAAACTGGATGAATTGCTGGAAGAAATTCCTAAACTGGAAAAATATTTCAGAATGTTGTTAGAACGCGCCTTTGCAGCAGCTATGCATAGAATATATCTTATTTTAACAACCCCCAAAAAAGAGCTTTTTTTAACTTTTGTACAAAGTTATCCTCAATTTGTTCAAAGAGTATCGCAGAAAATTTTATCAACATTTTTAGGGCTTACACCAGAATATGTAAGCGAAATTAGAAAAGGGAGCATTTCTTAAACAGGCTTAATTTTTTTTCGGGAATGAATTGCAAACTTTGTAGTCAATAATTTAAAATATTTCATTATGGATACAAGGTTAAACATGAGTAAATTAGAGCCTGAAGCTTATAAAATTATGTATAGTTTCGAAAAATATTTAGATAATTCTGAAATAACTATGACTCATAGAGAATTATTAAAAATAAGAGCTTCACAAATAAATGGGTGTGCCTTCTGTTTAGATTTACATACAAGAGAGGCTCTTAAAACAGGTGAAACGCAAAAACGTATTAATTTAGTAGGAGTGTGGAGAGAAGTACCTTTTTTTACAAAAGAAGAAAGAATTATATTACAACTGACTGAAGAGGTTACTTTGATTAATAAGAAAGGGGTGAGCGATGAAACCTATGAAGAAGCGCTTCAATTGTTAGGAGAAAAATATTTAGCCCAAATATTGATGGCCATAACCATTATCAACTCTTGGAATCGTATAGCAATATCAACAAAAATGTTTCCTGAAAGTGTATAGCAAAATAAACTGAATTTTAACTAAAATTTTTAAATGCCGGATTTATTTCATAAATAAATCCGGCATTTTTTATTGATTTGATAAATATAATCTCAATAAAAATTATTATATTTAGTACAAGTAATAATAAGGGGTTATTAATTGCTATAAATTTAAAATTACAGCTTATGATAGATTTTCAATTAACTGAAGAGCAGGAAATGATAAAACAAGCTGCGAGAGATTTTGCTCAAAGTGAATTATTACCTGGAGTTATAGAAAGAGATGAATTACAAAAATTCCCTACTGATCAGATAAAAAAAATGGGAGGACTGGGTTTTTTAGGAATGATGGTTGATCCAAATTACGGTGGGAGTGGAATGGACACAGTTTCCTATGTGCTTGCTATGGAAGAAATTTCAAAAATAGATGCTTCCTCAGCTGTGATTATGTCTGTAAATAATTCATTGGTTTGTTGGGGAATAGAAGAATATGGAACCGAAGAACAGAAACAAAAATATTTACCCCGATTATCGAAGGGTGAAATTTTAGGAGCATTTGCTTTATCAGAACCAGAGGCAGGTTCAGATGCGACCCGTCAGCATACAACAGCAGTAGATATGGGAGATTTTTATCTGTTAAATGGAACAAAAAACTGGATAACTAACGGAAATTCAGCTTCGGTTTATCTGGTAGTTGCTCAGACACATCAGGATAAAGGACATAAAGGAATAAACGTTTTCATTGTTGATAGAGATATGCAGGGTTTTGAAATAGGGCCTAAAGAGAATAAATTAGGAATCAGGGGGTCTGATACTCATTCACTAATGTTCACTGATGTTAAAGTTCCCAAAGAAAATAGGATAGGAGAGGACGGATTCGGATTTAAATTTGCAATGAAAACGTTGGCAGGGGGAAGAATAGGTATTGCTTCACAAGCATTTGGAATAGCCTCCGGAGCTTACGAATTGGCTTTAAATTATTCTCAGGAAAGAAAAACTTTTGGTAAAGAAATTTTTAATCATCAGGCGATAGCATTTAAACTTGCAGATATGGCAACACAGATTCAGGCAGCAAGGTTTTTATGCTTAAAAGCAGCATGGGATAAAGATACCCGCAAAAACTATGATCAATCCGGCGCAATGGCTAAATTATATGCATCCAGAATAGCGATGGAAACTACCATTGAAGCAGTTCAGATATTTGGTGGGTATGGATATGTGAAAGAATATCACGTTGAAAGATTGATGAGAGACGCCAAAATAACTCAGATATACGAAGGAACTTCCGAAATTCAAAAAATAGTTATATCTAGAGGATTACAGCAACAAAATTAAATTTTTTCTATAAAAAAAATCCTCTCATATTGAGAGGATTTTTTTATATAAGGTCGTATTATTTTTAGATTTAATTTACCAGCTTATTGATAAACAATTGAAAATAGGTGCAGGATAAACTCCTAAAGCAATAATCAAGACTACTACGATTAAAGCAACCAAGTTATATATAATCGGAGCTTTTTGAGCATTCTGAAGTTCCTGATAACCCGGTTTAAAATACATAGCTATAATAAGTTTAAGATAATAAGCTATGCTGATAGCAGATCCTATGACAGCAATAATTACCAACACAGGTTGTGTACCCATAGTTTGTGTAAATAATGATAATTTGGCAATAAACCCTGAGGTTAAAGGAATTCCGGCCATTGAAAGCAACGAGATAGAGGTTGTGAAAGCCAGAAGCGGTTGTTTTTTTGCTAAACCATTAAAGACTTCAAAAGTAGAAGAACCATGTGATACTCTCTCAACATAAATAAGACTGGCGAAAGCTCCTACCGTAGCTAAAGAATAAGCTAACAGGTAAAATGCTAATATATAAACAGAATTTGAATCAGTATTAAAATAAATTAATAAAAGATAACCTGCATGGGATATACTAGAATATGCCAGCATTCTTTTTGCATTTTTTTGTAAAATTCCAATAATATTTGCAACCAGTAAAGTTAGGATAGCTGTATAAAAAATTACATATTGCCATTCGTTTAGCTGACCTACAAATACAGTTTCAACTAATTTATACAAAGCAACAAATCCACTAATTTTTACGACAGAAGCCATAAATGCTGTGATCAAAGAAGGAGTTCCTTCGTATACATCCGGTGCCCAGAAATGAAATGGAACTATGGAAATTTTAAATAATAGTCCTACTAACATTAAAATTATCCCAGTAATATAAATAGTAGGAACATTTTTTGTTTCAAGGCTGTAGTGTCTTATAGCAGCAATATCAAATGAACCTGATGTGCCGTAGATTAAAGCTATACCAAATAATAAGAAACCGGTAGCAAAAGCCCCTAAGAGAAAATATTTCATTGAAGCCTCATTCGATCTTAAATCGCTTTTGTTACTCCCTGCCAGTACATAAAGGGGAATAGATAATATTTCTATACCCAGAAACAGTGTTACAAGATTTTGATAGCAAAAAAGTACTATTCCACCGCTTAAAGAAAATAACATTAAAGAATAAACTTCAGATTGATGATGATCAATTAACCGGAATGCATAGCGTCCCAATAAGAAAATTAATAATGTCGCAATAATTACTATTTGAGTAAAAATTTTGGATGTTCCGTCAAATACAAACATGGAGGAATATTTTAAGAAGAAAGGAACTTCTCCGTAAAAAGTAGCTGCAAAGGCAACTAATAATCCGATAACAGCAATAGGTTGCGAATATTTACCGGAACCAAAAACTCCAGAGTAAAGACTAAGGATAGCCGTAACAAAAATAATGATAATAATACTCATCCTAAATTAGAATTTTATTTTATTTAGTTCGGCGCCAAAGTTACTATATTTAAGTTAAATTAAGAAATTAAAAAAACAAAAAAACAGTTTGCACAACAAACTGTTTTTTTGAAATAAAAGACGTTATAAAATCTATTTTTTAATAATTTTATAACTGTCGTTACTTGTTTTAACCCAATAAATACCTTGAGCTAAATGGGAAATATTAATCATGTTTTTTCCAGTGGTAAGGTATTGTTCATAGACTTGTTGTCCATTAACTGAAAAAATCTTCAGATTTTCATTTTTGGACACATCAATAAAGAAATAATCAGTACATGGATTAGGATAAATAGTAAGTTCCTTTTTTATTTGAATTTCTTCACTAGATAAAGTGGTGGGAACATTTATAATCATAGCATGTCGGGCTATCTTGCCATTTGAATTAAATACAATTTCAATCTCAGCATTACCAGGTTTAAGTGGAGTAAGAACCAATTCATCTTCTTTATTTACTGAAGCTTCCAGAATCTGCTCATTGGTAATATAATTAACAGACTTAACAATTGCTGCATCTAAATTGTCTGAATCAGTTGCCATATTCTTTAAATTAATATGAATCGTATTTTTAAGTTCGTTAATGGTTTGTGATAACTGGCTGTTTATAAGTGGTGAATAATTATCGGGAAAAACAGTAATAGCCGGAAACCAGTAATAATCTGTAAGTGAAAACGTATGTACTAAGTCACCTTGGTCAGAAACCATGTGTACCCAATTTTTTTGGTAATGTGCACCCCAACCGGACTCAGTGGCAGTAATAATCAGACGGTTACTTACAGGGTCAATACGTAGTGCAGAACCATAGAAAATCTGCTTATAAGTTCCTTCTTGTCCCGGCAAAGTGAAAAAAGAAGTATTCAATACCTTAGCATCTATATCATATTTACTAATGGTAGAGCCACCTCCGAAAGTTCCGCTGTTCGTCCAGTATAAAACATTGTTTTGAATGCTTGAACACAAACTGCCGGCATTCCAGGCTCCCCAGGAACCGCTGATAGATGTACCGGATAAAGTAATTTCTTCAGTGGTAAATGTTACCGGGTTTATCTTTACAAGTTTGCTGCCTGCACCTGCCCACACATCTCCGTTTTTAGATTGAACAATTGTAGTATAGCTTCCCGAAAGAGTTTTTATAACAGAATTGTTTGATGGATCAATAATTATGATTCCCGTATTTTGTTTTACTGCAAATACGTATTGAGAAGTTCGTATCATATTCCCTACCTGTGAACCATTACTTCCTTCAATAAGATCTCCTAAAGACATTTCTTGTAGGTTTAAAATATAGATACCATTAGAAGTCGCAATATAACCTTTAGATTCATCAACTCCTACAAAAGATCTCCCATCAGCTGGGAGGGTTAGTTCCGCTTTTTTCAAAAGGTTTTTTGAATCTGAAATCACTATTTTTTTACCGGAATAATCCCCTTTACCCTCTTGTTTGGAAACAAAATAAAACTGATCTCCATATATAGTAGCAAACTGGGTGGTGGTTCCTAGTGTATAGAGATTTTCATTTGCTGATTTATAGGCATTATAAGTAAACTGGCCCTGATCGTTTAAAAAATTTACAGAGCCGTTATCATGCCCGAACCAGCCTTCATTAATTATAAATATTCCTTTTGAATAATCCTGAGAGTAACTTATTACCAAAAAGAAGATGAAAGCAAAAAAGGATAAATGTTTTTTCATTAAATTATATTAGTTATTATTATTGTTGTTATTTTATATGAAGATCGTAAGCTCCGGTAACTTCCGTTGAAACCTCTCCTAAATTTCCGGCTTCCTGATTGACGCCTGTATAAACCTTTATAAAATCAATACCAGGTAAACTCACTTTATTTCCGTATTTATCTACCGCCCAGTCAATATCAATATTCGAAGCATCATCGTCGTTGGGTACATTATCAGCATATCCAAATTCATAAGATTTTCCTATCCAGTTAGTACCATTTCCGCTAAGATCGTAATAATTATCCTGTAGCTTGGTTCCTGTATATGTTAAAGATGACGAATTAACCCATTCAGGGTAATAGCTTTGTGAATGAAATTGATTTTTTGTTTTAAAACCCGTATTTCCCTGATTATCCATCCATTTTATGTAAGTTGGATTTACCTCAGCCGTTTCAGGCTTTTGTGGCTGATAATATGTCAGTGAATAGTTCTTAATAGTTTCTTGTTTATAATATTCACTACCAGCCATTTCAAACCAATCATCATCCGGAATACCATTCTTATTTTTATCATAAGAAACCATTATAATACCGGGCTCACTACTTCCACCTCTTTCATTCGGTAGAGCATTACTCCAGAAGGCATTACCTAAAACTTTAAAATCTTTTTTTCCTTTTATATTAATTATAGTATGGTCAAAACCAAAAATAACATAACCGCCAAATCCACCTAAACTAATCATTCCGGGATTGGGACCTGTTAATGTCTGGTCTGCTTTTTTTATCATAGTTTCCCTTGAATCACCAGCTATCCATTCAGGTAAAGTATTAGTAAATTGGCCAACAGCAGGAAAAAAATCATATACTTTTGAAATATAACGACTGTAAGACGGCGTTTCTAAAGTTACATAAATGTATATTTGTTTAGTAAAGACATCATTTCCCCGAGTAATTTTTAAAATTACAGGATATGCTCCTGTATACAAAGCAAGAAATTCCAACTGTTGATTTTTAATATTAACAGAGTCCTTTAGGGTAGTTTTGCTTTGAATAATCCATTCAAATGTGGTAGGGGATTCGGCCGTTGATTGTGGGGATAGAGTCAACAATTTTAATCTATTAACACTGTAGCTGTCATTAATTCCAATGTTTTCTGTTTGTTCCGTATCCGAAGAATCATCACCAGAGCAACTAATAGTAGAAGCTAAAAGTAAAGTAAAATTAAAAATATAAATAATTTTTTTCATAGGCTATTTTTTTAAGTTTTTAGGTAAAAAGGCAAAATGTCCGGGAATATCTCCCGTAACGGCTTTCCATTTTAAATAACCAAATTTATCAAAGCAATAAATTGTTCCGGGACTTACATAATTTTTAGCATCAGTTATAAAGATATCTCCATTATCGGAATTTATCGTTATGCCATAAGGGACAGTTATCTGGCTTTCTACATTATTTTTGATAAATTGGTCAGAAATGATTTTTTGAGTATTTATATCAATGATACCATAAGTTTTAATTTTATCTTTTGTACTCCATTGGTAACTAAAAAAATAAATTTTATCGTCTATAAAAGCCATATCAGAAATTGGAATATCTAATTTTTTTTCAACGTTGTCCGTTTCGGGATCAATAATAAAAGTCTTAGAAGGAATATCGTTATAGTTTCCGCGAGAAGTAACCCAAAGTTTATTATTTTTATCTTTTTTTATTTTCCATAGATTAATATCCACTTCTATTTTTTTTATTTCTTTAAAAGTAGAAAGATCGATGACAGAAACAGTGTGATCATAGTCAGGAGCACGATAACCTCCGGAATTGGCTACGTATAATTTATTATTAGCTATAGTCATCTCTTCTGGTTGGTAACCCACTGTTTCTTTTGAAATTATCTCAAAAGTAGCAGTGTCTACTTTGGCTATATACCCCAACTGGGCGTTAGGATCCATTCCTACAGGCCCTGCATACGATGAGATGTATGCATACCCTTTATCAAATATTATATAACGGCAATTAGGAATTTTAATTTCTGCGATATGTGTTGCATTTTTTGCATTCATTACTTCAACGTAATTAGATACGTTGATAACTGCATATAGTTTAGAACCATATATTTGAATATCATTGCCTACATCTCCTAAATTTCCAACTACTGAAGGATTAGCTTTTCCATAAATATTTTTTGAGTAAGTTCCTTTAGTATAATCGAAATAATCTATAGATGCTTTATTATAGCCCATATTTCCTTCATTAAGAATATATAATCCATCCGTATCAATATCTTCAGGAGTAGTGATACGGTCGTTTTCAGGATCCAATGCCGAAATTTCATCATTGTGACATGAATAGAAAATGAAAAGGGATAAACAAAGTATCCCTACGTTTTTTATATAATTAGTTTTCATGGAAACTATTTAGTTAAGAAAGCGAAATGTCCCGGTATAACTCCTGTCTGATTTTCAGATAATAAAGTTCCGCTTGAATTGAATCGGTACAATTTACCTGGTGAATAATAATTGGTTGCATCTGCAATAAATATATCACCATTTTTAGGGTTGATAGTTATACCATAAGGAGTTTTAATTTCAGATTGTGTGGATTCATCCAAAAAGCGATCAGCAATTTTTATTTGAGTAGTAATATCAATCACCCCATATTGATTAGTTGATGTACTTCCCACCCATTCGGTACCATAGTAATAAAGTTTATCCTGATAAAAAGCCATATCACTTACCGTAATATTAAAAGTTTTTATTATTTCATCATTTTCCGGAGATAAAACAGACAAACCGGGTGCATTGCCTCTAGATGAAATCCATACCTTATTATTTTTATCGGTTCTCACTCTCCACAAATTAGGAGCAACCACTTTACGCTGAGTTTCCGTAAAGGTATTTAAATCAATAATGGATACAGTATTATCTAAATCATCCTGTGTATATCCTCCTGAGTTAGCTACATATAATTTATTATTAGCAATAGCCATTTCTTCCGGCTGATAACCCACGGCAACTTCATTAACTATAGATAAGTCGGCAGTATTTATTTTATAAACAATACCTGTTCGTTTTTGACCGGAAACAATAGGACCGTTAAATGAAGTAACATAGGCATACCCATTATTAAAGACAATGCTTCTGCAATTGTTGATTTTTATTTGTCCCAGATGTTTGGCGGTCTGGGCGTCCATAACTTCAATATAATTAGAACCGTTGATTACCGCATAGAGTTTTCCATTATATATTCGAAGATCATTACCAATATCACCCAGCTTATTTACTATATCAGGATTTACCTTTGTATAAACACTTAATGTATATTCTCCGGTATCCAGATTTAAAAAATCCAGTGAGGCGTTATTATTACCCATGGCACCTTCATTTAGAACAAATAATCCGTTGCCTAAAGTGACTGTGTCGGAAGCCTCACTCCAAATATCATCGTTATTACAGGAAATAAGACTGAATACTGCAAATAAAAGAAAAAGTAATTTTTTAAAGTTCATATTTTTAATTTATAAATTTATACGTAATGAAAGCCTGTAATTTCTTCCAGGCATAGGATAATTTCTTATAACATAATACTGTCTATCGAAAATATTATTAACTTCAGCCGCTATTTTAAACTTAAAATGACTGGCTTGAATGGTATGAGATAGAGATAAATCATGGGTATACCATTCTTTTTCGTAATTATCTGGAATATTAGCAGACATATTGTATCTTTCACCGGTGTATATAAAACTGTAATTTAAATCCCATTTTTTAAATATCAGCCCAGCCAATAAGCTGCCACTGTTCCATGGTATATATGGAATTTGATTTTTATAATAACTATCTTTAGGTGATGTAACATCCTGTGCATCTTCATAAGTATAAACTGCTTTCAGATTAATCAACATCTCTTTCTGAAATAATACCGATGCCTGGGTAGATATTTCTATACCTTTAATACGAGTTTCACCTAAATTGATCATAGACCACCTGAAAGGCTGTATAGCCAATGCAATAATTTTATCTCTGACTTCATTATAATAGATATCGGCAGAAAATCCCCAATTTTTGACTACAGAGGAAGAAAAGTCCTGACTGTAATTAATTCCGAAATCATACTGTGTTGTATATTCTGGTTTTAAATTAGAAGTACCGATTTCTGTATAGTATAGATCATTAAAAGTAGGTGCCCTGAATATTCTCTTATAAAAGCCATGAAGTGTAAAATCACTCTTGATAAAAGGCTTATAACTAAGAAAAAGAGTAGGAGTAAATTCATTTTTATCAGGTGAAGCCTGTGTAGATAATTTATTATTTATTTTTTCCTGAATAAATGTTCCTAAAACACTGGCCTGAAATTTCAGGCGTTTTAATTGAATATTACTAGCCAGTGCTACAAGTTCTGTGTTTCTTTCCGGGTAAGCAAATTGGTAAAGATTAGCATCCAGAGAGTTATATTGATAGTCTGCGGATAATCCTAAATCCCAAAATGGTAATAAAGAATATTTTTGAGCTAGTGAAAAATAAAATTCTTTTTGCTTATAAATATTATTTATGTATTTAGTAGACTCATCATTGCTAAGATAATGAGTATAGTCATATGCAAATTTGCTGTTTAGGAGTAGTTTGTATTTATCAGTTATTTCTTTTTCAAAAGAACCCTGAATGAAAAAATTTGTATCCCACTGTTTTTGTTTTTTTTCATATACGTTTTTAACAATAGCCGTAGGAATGCCTCTTTCAGAGTCATAATAATAGCTTTTAAAATTCCATTTTCCGCGGTAAATATTTCCAAATATACCTGCCTCTGCTCTTATCGCATTTATGTTTCCATTTTTTCGGATTGCAGTGGTATCCCAAGCGATAGCACCTCCTGAGGTCCTCATAGTCTGACGAAATTTATATTTTCCGCTTGAATTGAGAAAGTCAATACTTAGAGAGGTACTAATAAAAGGTGAAATTTTTTGCTCCCATATAAATGAAGGATTTACAAGTGAAAATGAACCTGATCGATAGCTAACTATTAAATTAGTTTTTTTATTTATTTTAAAATCAGGCTTTTTACTTTTTAAGTAAATACTTCCTGCAGTACTATAGTCTTTAGCTGTCTGAAGAATTTGACTTTTCTGACCATTGTACAACGAAATGGATTCCAGATTGTCTAATGAAAATTTTCCTAAATCAACAGTTCCGTTCTGGGCATTACCTAACTGAATTCCGTCATAAAACACACCTACGTGCTGGCTACCCATTCCTCTTATATTAACCGTTTTCATGCCGCCAATACCTCCGTAATCCTTTAACTGTACACCTGAAAAAAATCGGATAGCATCAGCAACAGTAACGCTGTTAAGTTTTTCCAATTCTTTACCGGACAACTTTTGATATGGAATTATATTATCATTTTGTTTCTTTCCTTCAATAATAATCTCAGAAATGTCTTTTTCTTCAGAATCAGTAATATTCTGGGAAAAAAGAAAAGTGGAAATAAAAATTAAGGTTATGGAAAATAATATGTTGTTATTCCTGTTCATTCGTAATTAGCTATATTTATGAAATATAAATTTGCAGCTTGGAATAAGTGAATAAACAGCAAAAGCAATACATTTTAATATTACTTAAATTGTTTACAGCTTTGTTCCTCGAAAGCTTATAAAACTATATTTCGATAGATTTGGCAGGTTTTCTGACTTTCCCCATTTAAAAGAATTGTATATGAATATGGATTCAATACATCTCTGAAATTACATAGCGAGATTACAGTAGCGGGCCTGTTCCGGATTTACACCGGATTTCCCTTTAAGTTTATATTGTTTGAAAATAAAAACAGATAAACACCAATCACTTACAAATATAAAGATTTAAATTACTTCGCCAATTATTTTTTATTAAGTAAATAAAATATCATAGATTTGAATCATGAATATCCAACTTCCTGAAAAATTGTATTACTCAATTGGAGAAGTCGCACAGGCTTTTCAGGTAAATACTTCTCTTATAAGATTCTGGGAGAAGGAGTTTGATATAATTGCTCCAAAAAAAAATAAAAAAGGAGATAGATTTTTTACACCGGAAGATATAAAAAATCTGAGACTTATTTATCATTTGGTTAAGGAAAAAGGGTATACTTTAGATGGGGCAAGAACCGTATTGAGTACTCAATCAAATATATCAAAAAAAATAGAAATTATTACCCGTTTACAAGCGGTTAAGGCAGAACTGATTAAGCTAAAAGATTTATTAGACGATTAAATTTAAATTTAAATAGAAAATGGAATTACCAAAATTTTTAATTGCAGACAACTCTAACTTTCCTGATGACTTGTTTGTAGTACACACAGAATATCCTCGTTTTATTTTAAACGTAGAGGAAGAAGAAGTAGAATGGTTCGATCAATTGGAAGGAGAAGAAGAAGATGTTACCAATGAGGTAAACGAATTACTTCAGCAAGCTTTTGATTTTTGCGATGCCGAAATTGATAAGTACGAAGAGGAAGATGAAAATTAATTTTTAATAAAATAAAAATGGAAAAATAAGCAGTATCACTGCTTATTTTTTTTATATTTACTATAAACAAAACATATAAATGATGAACTATAATCAAGGAATGATGATGCCCGGAACACTTGAAGGTAAAGTGGTTATAGTTACGGGAGGAGGAACGGGCTTGGGAAAATCCATGACACAATATTTTCTTACATTGGGAGCTAAAGTAGTCATTGTTTCCAGAAATTCAGATAAATTAAATGAAACTGCTCAGCAATTAAGAACTGAATGTGAGCAGGGTGAAATTCTTACTTATGCTTTGGATGTTAGAGAATATGAGGCTGTTGAAACTATGGTTGACTTTGTAATTGATCATTTGGGTAAAATTGATATCTTAGTAAATAACGCTGCTGGAAACTTTATTTCTCCGACTGAGAGATTATCATCCAGGGCTTTTGATATAATAATTGATATTGTATTAAAAGGTAGTAAAAATTGTACGTTGGCAATAGGTAAATATTGGATTAAGAATAACTTGCCAGGTACCGTGTTGAGTATTGTAACTACCTACTCATGGACAGGTTCTGGTTATGTTGTCCCATCAGCAATGGCTAAAGCAGGAGTTCTAGCAATGACACGTTCTTTGGCTGTGGAATGGGGGAAATACAAGATAAGGTTTAATGCGATTGCTCCGGGTCCTTTTCCCACTAAAGGAGCCTGGGAACGGTTATTACCTGGGCATTTAAAAGAAAAATTTGATTTAACTAGTAAAAACCCATTGAAAAGAGTAGGCGAACATCAGGAATTGTCCAATTTAGCAGCTTTTCTTATTTCAGATTATTCTTCATTTATAAACGGTGAAGTTGTAACAATCGATGGAGGAGAATGGCTTCAAGGTGCTGGAGAATTTAATATTTTTGACCAAATTACCCCTGAAGAATGGGAATATATTAATCAAAACATAAAAAAGATAAATAAATAAATGCTGATTAATTATTGTCTACTTCACATCCTTGTACCCTATATTGATCTTTAAATTTTTCAGCCCATTTTTTCCATTCATCTGATTTTGCTTTTGGGTTTTGTGCTTCATCTAGAAAACTGGTAATATAAGTTTCTGAAAAATCATTAGGATAATTTTCAATTGGATTAAAATTGTCGCAATACCACTTTTCATTAATAATATGATTAAAAATATTTACATCAAAATTAAAACCGTAAGAATGGTATGAATTAGTTGAAGAAGAAACAAATGTTGTTTGCATAGCCTCAGTTTTAAGCTGGCAGATTAAGTTTTTATTATTTTTATGCTTTCGATAGTACATAGAAGCGTTGAGCAATTGTCGAATTTCATTTACTTTCCCATTGTTATTTTGCCATATTTTAAGCCAGTATTCTTTTTTATACATTCCCATGAGTATAGAGTTTAACTCCCAGTATTTTCCGATACTTTCATTATTAACAAATCGTAGTTTATAAAGCAGGCTAAAAAATTTGTATTTATTAAAAAAATACATATTCATTATAAAGTAAGGAGCAGTAAATAAGTCGATTTGATTCGCTAAAACATCATCAGCTATTGTCATGGATTCATTCTTTTTATTTTTCTTTCCTAACCATCCCAACTTAAGTAGCGAAATATTTTTATCTTTCATTATTTTTGAAAGAAGATCTACGTTAATTGATTTTGTAAACCAAACATCATCTTCAGTAATAATAAAATAATTGGAACTATTTTTAACAGAATCTATCCATAACTTAGAAGGAATTTCAAAACCGTTAATTTCCTTCCCTGTTTTAAGGTTTTCTTCAATAGCTTTATTTTTCTTTAAATAAGTTTCTGACTTAATTATAATGACTTCCGGATATTTAATTAATATTTTTTTTAAATATTTTTCAGGAGTGCCGTCATCTAGAATTTTTATATTTTTAAAACCTTTGATGTTTTTATAAATGCTAAATAAGCATCTATCCAAATAATATGGTCTGTTAAATGATTTTATAAGAATATCCATAAATTAAATTTTAGAATATAAAAAATTTAAAAAACTAAAAATATTTTTATTTTTTGAAATATTGTAGTAAAATAAGTAAATAAGAGATGATGAGTGAAATTTTTTATATTTTTTTAATAAAAAAGTAAGGTCGTTTAAATTTTTAGCATAAATAGATATTTTAAAAGATTTTATGAGATCCTGTTTATTTATATAATAATCCAAATCATAAATATTTAAAAATTCCTCAGGATTAAATGTATTATAGGAATCTATTTTATTTTTTAATCTTTCTTTATAAAACTCACGGGTTTTGTTTAAAAAAAGCCACTGAATAAGTTGATTATTTTGTCTAGAAAGAGATCCTTGTGTAGTTCTGTATTTAATCAGTTTATCATTAAGATTGTTAATTATAAAATTTTTAGAGGCAGCATTTAAAGCAAAATCATAATCTTCGCAATAAAACATTTTTTCACGATATCTATAACCTATATTTTTAAAAAAAGATGCTGAATGAGGCATTAAGTTCTTTTTTAAAATTCCTTTTTTTATATCTAACCATTCTGTAGGATAATGATAATCAAATAAAAAATCATTTTTTTCATTAATAAATACTACAGTTCCACCTAATAAAAAAACGTCCTGATGAGTTTCCATATAATTGACTTGTTTTTCAAGTCTTTCCGGAAGTGCAACATCATCGGAATCCAAAATAGCAATATATTTTCCCTTTGCCTTTTCAATACCAAGATTGCGTGATTTAATAACAAACATGTTTTGCTCATTATTAATAAGTTGGATTCTAGAATCAATTAAACAAAAAGATTCAGCTATTTTTTTTGTAGAATCGGAAGATCCGTCATTTATTATAATTAATTCCCAGTCAGTGTACGATTGATTCATTACAGATTCAATAGATTCAGAAATGAATTTTTCTGCATTATAAGCAGCCATAATAACAGAGACTAAAGGAGAAGACATAATTAATAGATAAAGTATTTTTTAATAATTGTTACAAAAGTATGAATATTAATTTTAAAATAATAGTAAAAAAAAATAGTACTTTGTATTGCATAATACTAAATAATAACTATATTTGCTGTATTATTTAATTAAAAGTTTTAAATGAACACTGAAAATATTAAGGCCCAGATGCGTAAAGGTGTTTTAGAATATTGT
The DNA here is from genome assembly GCF_004014855.1 of Apibacter raozihei. Lineage (NCBI taxonomy): Bacteria > Pseudomonadati > Bacteroidota > Flavobacteriia > Flavobacteriales > Weeksellaceae > Apibacter > Apibacter raozihei. The sequence continues at coordinate 3,041,385 of NZ_CP034930.1, read as the reverse complement.
ATTCTAAGCATTATAAAAAGAGGCGATGCTTACGTATCTGACTTGATTGATGCGCTTAAAAAAGGGCAGCTTATCGTTGTAGAAGGTACACTCTATCCACTTTTAACCAGGCTTAAAAATGCTGAATTTTTAACTTATCGTTGGGAAGAATCCACTTCAGGTCCTCCAAGAAAGTATTATGCAATTACTCCCAAAGGTGAAAATTTTTTAAAAGAATTAGCTCAGACTTGGGGAGAATTAACCCACTCAGTAAATATTATAACTAAAAGTACAGATACAAAAAATCATGAATAAATCAATATCAATAAGTTTAGGTGGCAGATCTTTTTTTATTGAAGAAGATGCTTATAGTAAACTACATCAATATTTAATTGAAGTGAAAAATTCTTTGAATACGGCAGAGGATGAAACTGAAGAAATATTGAAAGATGTAGAAACACGTATTGCTGAATTATTTACTGAATGGTTAGGTATTCATAGACAAGTTATAGATGATATAGATGTAGATAAAATGATTAGTATTATGGGGACACCCGAACAATACAATTCAGAAGATGAAGGTACCGACTACTCAAACACTTCCAGTAAAGAACAAAATTCAGATCATGCAGAAAAAGGTAAATTTTATCAGAGACAATTATTTAGAGATGTTAATGATAAAATTATAGGAGGAGTTTGTAGCGGGATCTCCCATTTTTTTGGAATCCAGCCCATTTGGTTACGATTAGCGATGGTTTTATTATTATTTTTCTCAGGGTGGCTATCTGAAGGACTGGTGCCAACTATTATATTAGGATATATTGTTCTTTTAATAGTAATACCTAAGGCCAAAACAACTTCAGATAAATTGAAAATGAAAGGAAAGCCGATTAACTTTGATTCAATTAAAGAATATGTTAATAAAGAAGAACTAGTTGAGCAATCAGGGAAAATTAAAAATAATATTTCAAAAGCAAGCAATGGAATAGGACATTTTTTAGAAACTTTATTTAAACTGATAGTCAACATAATTTCCATGATTGCGGGGGTGATATGTTTGCTGATAGGCTTTTTATTATTATTTGCATATATCATCGGAACCTTGTCCGATATTTATGAAAGTAATAGTCCTTATCATCTCATGGATTTTGTGTTTGATTCACCTTGGCAGTTATACACTATGATTATTTTATGTGGCTTATTTATAGTTATCTCTTGTTTTTATTTGATATTATTCGGACTAAGATTGATAACAAGAAAAAAAATAATAAAGTTAAATATGGCTGCATCAATAACTTTACTTTTTATATGGCTTACATCGCTGATTATAACACCTGTTTTTGCCTTCTCATTTTTAGTAAGTAATTATTCAAGCAATGTAGAACGAGCAAACAAATACGTTTTGAATTTACCATCGGACACTCTAACTGTAACTATGAATTCAACGGATTTTACTTCTCCCTATATGCATAACAGGCGATTTAATGTGAACTCTATTAAAGGAATTGTATTTACTTCACAGAATATTAAAAAGAAATTATCTAATAAATTGGAAATCAGACAAAGTAATGACTCAAATGCCTACATACAAATTATAAATTCAGCTTCTGGAAAAACAGAAGCACAAGCATTGAAAAATCTTTCAGAAATTTCATATAACTATAACTCAAATAATAATGTATTAAACCTGGATTCATATTTTTTACTTCCTAAAAATGCTAAGTTCAGAGAACAACAAATAGAACTTGTTTTATTTCTGCCTAAAAATAAATATTTAAAAACTCATAATGTAAAAAAAGTTATTTATAATGAGCATGATGAGCATAATATTTTTATAATCAATGATAATTTATCAAATAAAGTTTTTAAATTTGCTGATGATAATCTGGAATGTATTAATTGTTCCGAATTTGAAAATGAAATTTCAGATTCACAATCAGAAACTAACATCTCAATTAATAGAGATGGTATAAAAATTCGTTCAAAAAAATAATAAAACCTAAACAGATAATTATGGTACAAGTTATATTTAAAATTGTTTTAGTCGTTGTGGATTGGATAATGGCTATATTTGGCTGATTAATAAATAAAATAAAATATATAAATTTGCAAGTTCAGTTATCGTATATAGCTGAACTTTTTTAATTTAAAAATTATAAATGAAAAAAATTATAGGAAGGTTTATGTTATGGATTGCTGGCTGGAAATTCGAGTGCAGTATTCCAGTAAACGATTTTAAAAAAAGTGTCTTAGTATGTGCCCCACATACAACCAATTGGGATTTTTATTATTGTCTTGCATGCTTTTGGTCTATGGGAATACCATACCGAATTATGATTAAAGATGCTTATACTAAGCCGTGGTTTGGTTTTATTTTCAAAGAATTAGGATGTATTGGAGTTAACAGAGGTCAGCATAATAATTTAGTTGATTACTCGGCAGCGTTAATTAAAAAATCAGAATCCATGTCATTGATAAATACTCCGGAAGGTACACGTTCTCGGGCAAAAGAATGGAAAAAAGGGTTTTATTTTATAGCTAAAAGAGCAGGTGTGCCGGTAGTACTTGCTTATGCTGATTACAAAAATAAAATTGCAGGTATATCTAAAGTTATTCATATAGGTGACAAAACAGTAGAAGAAGTTTTTAATGAAATTGAAGGTTTTTATAAACCTGAGATGGCAAAATATCCGGATAACTATAACCCGCAAATCTATATTAGAAAAGAATAAAAAAAGAGGCTTAAAAGAAGCCTCTTTTTTTATTTTAAAGTGGTAAATATTAAAAAACATACTTAACCCCTAAGTTAATATCGTTAAAGTTTAATCCAAAAAAATCATCATCATTATGTTTTGCTCCGTCTGGATTAAATGTTCCGTATCCGAAACGACCAATTGTCTACTGTTGGAAAAAAGTTATTTATATGATTTATATCATATAAATAAATAATCCCTTTTATAATTACTCGCAGGTTACGCCTTCAGCGCACACTTTATAAAGTTCAAAATTTAAAACAAAAGTAGCATTACTCAGGCTCATGTAATTAGAGTTTCGTGCGTAAGCTAATCGGGAAGGAACAATAATAACCCCTTGTAATACATCGTAAGGATCATTTTTACTTTTATTAGTTGGAGAGAAATACTTGAGTCCATCAACAATTCCTTTAATTACATAATAACTCTCAACATTGGTAGTATCAGTCGAAGGTTTTTTGTAAAAGCTTGGATTTTGTTGAGCAATACCCAAACCGTCAATAGAGCTGGATGCTGTTGTTTGGCTGGAATATCCGTTACCTCCTTCAGAAGCTACATAGTAATTCAAAGTATAATGAAGTAGAATATTGTTAGACCCATTAGGTTTAGTTCCGCTGGCTGAAGTTACAGCCGGATTAGGAACATACCAGAAACCGGAAGCATCCTTTTTAGCGTTTTTACGTAAAGGATCTTTATCTTTAGAAGTTACGGTTTCAGTAAACTTGGTAACTTTTCCCAAATCATCAAAATAATAATTATCTAAAAAATTTACAATGGATGCATCATCCGCAGCATTCTGCTCATCAATAGTAAGAGTCTTCGTTTTATCATCATCACTGCTGCATGAAGTTAGCACGGTAAATAAACTGATAACACCCAATAAAAGAAATTTTTTAATCATGTGAATAAAAATATTTAAATTAGGTGCTAATTTACAATTTAATTTAAAATTGATAAATTTTTTTAGATGATATGAGAATAGATAAATTTTTATGGTGTGTTAGGTTTTACAAAACCCGTGCACTAGCAACAGACGAATGTAAAAAAAACAGAGTTTCTTTAGGTGAAAATGTTTTAAAGCCTTCCAAGGAAGTGAATATTGGGGAAATTTATACAATAAGAAAGAATCAGATTGATTATAAAATGCAGGTAATTCAGATTCCTGCCAGCAGGTTGGGAGCAAAATTAGTTTCTTTATACGTAAAAGATTTGACAGATCCGGAACAGGTTGAAGAAATGAAAACCCGAATGCAGGCACAAAACTATTATCGACAGAGAGGTCTGGGTAGGCCTACTAAAAAGGATCGGAGAGATTTGGAAGATTATACCACTGATGAATACGGATGGGAAGATGAATAAAATTTTTTCTTTTACAATTGAGAGTTTACGATAGAAGATCTAAAATTTCAGTACAAATTTCAGAAACCGATTTATTGTTATTATTAATTTTATGGATAGCTTTTTCATAAAATACAGAGCGTTCAAAAAGATGTTTGGCTATAAATTCTTTAATATTTTCTTCATTCAGATGGGCAATAAGGGGTCTGTGATTTTTTTCCTTAATGAGTCTTTCGGCTAATTCTACAGGTGTCATTTTTAAATAAAAGGAAATACTTTTATCATTAATCAAGTCCATGTTATTATGATAAGCAGGAGTTCCTCCTCCCAGACTAAGTATAAAATTGTCCTGAGATAAAAGTTCTTTTAAATATAAATGTTCAGCTTTTCTAAAATAAATTTCACCTTTTTTAGAAAAAATATCTTTAACGGACATGTTTTCTCTAAAAATAACATACTCATCCAGATCAATGAATTTTAAATTTGTTATTTTAGATAAACTCTTTCCAATAGTGGATTTACCGCTCCCCATGTAACCAGTTAAGGAAATAATCATAATGTAATTTTTTTTACAAATATGAGATTTTTTTATGATATTATTTGGATACAAAAAAAAAGTAACTATATTTGCACTCGCTAAACAGAAATAGCGACAATAACACTAAATAAATTAAGACCTGGTAGCTCAGTTGGTAGAGCACAACACTTTTAATGTTGGGGTCCTGGGTTCGAGCCCCAGCCAGGTCACTTACTATTTGTATTTTTATACAAATGGTAGGTTGTACAATTATTAAAGACAAATGACCTGGTAGCTCAGTTGGTAGAGCACAACACTTTTAATGTTGGGGTCCTGGGTTCGAGCCCCAGCCAGGTCACTAAATGCTTGAGCACTTGCTCAGGCTTTTTGTTTTTAAGACTCCGTAGCTCAGTTGGTAGAGCAACTGACTCTTAATCAGTGGGTCGAGAGTTCGAGCCTCTCCGGGGTCACTCATTCATTAATTAACCTTCTGTTGAGGCTCTCAGTTTTATCTCAGCATCAAGAATCAAGGTTTGATTTTCTTTCTCAGGATTTTTTATTTTTTCCAGAATTAACTCTGCAGCGACTTTTCCCATTTGCAATAAAGGAAGTTCTACAGTTGTTAAGGGAGGAGACACCATTTCAGATAGTAAGGTTCCGGAAAAACCCGCAATTGCTACGTCTTTAGGAATATTAAAACCTTCATTCTGCAAATATTTCATTACTCCAATGGCTATCAAATCCGTATAAACATAAACAGCATCAAAAGATATTTTTTTAGATATTAATGATTGGGCTGCTTTAATCCCATCTTTAAAATGCATCCCGGTACAAGTGATAACCAGATCGGAATCATATGGAATTCCGAATTTTTCTAAAGAATCTTTATACCCTTTCCATCTTACATACGAACTTTGCATATATTCAGGAGCCATAATATGAGCTATTTTTTTCGCTCCTTTTCGAATCAAGTGTTCTGTTAATAAAAATGATTTAACATAATCATCAGCAATTACTTTTGTAACGTCAATATCCGTAGGAATACGGTCATAAAATACTAAAGGAATACCCTTATTTATCAACCGTTGAAATTCGTTTTTATTTTTATCTTTATGACAAATGCCTATAATGATACCATCGACCATAAAACTTTCCATCAGAAGAAGGTTTTCTTTCTCTCTATCCGGATTTTCACCAGAGTAGGCAATTATAACTTTAAGACCTTTTTTATAGAGCACATTTTGAATACCTTCAATAATCTGTGCATAAAAAGGAGTATCAATTTCCGGAACTATAACCCCTACAGTATTAGAACGTCCCGTTTTTAAATTAATAGCTACCGGATTGCGCATATAGCCGAGTTTTTCTGCTGTATCCAAAACTCTTTTTTTGGTTTCCTTTCGAATATTCTTATCGTTGGTTAAAGCTCTCGATACTGTAGAAATAGATATTTTAAGTTCTTTAGCTATATCTTTTATAGTAATGTGCTTCATAAATTCCGGCTTAATTCAGCAAAAGTACATTTTGCGTGAGATTTAACCAAATATTTGAAATAAATGAAAACGTTTGCAGTATTTGGAAACGTTCCCGCAAACGTTTCCAAACTAATTTTTTTTAAAACGGTGATTTTATTTTTATCCATGTTATAAATTTACGTCTATAACCACAAATTATTACTTGCTATGAATGATACAAAAGTTTCCAATACATTGGGACCCTATCTTGTCTTAACCTTCGTTTTTTTTATTTTAGGCTTTATGACCACTATTAACGGTCAATGTCAGGGTCCCTTGAAAATTCTTTTTCTGGATCAAGCAGGAGAGCTTAAAAATACCTTAACTAATCTTATTTCCTTTTGTTTTTTTTCAGGATTTGCAATCAGTTCCTTAATTAGTAGCAAATGGATAAATCGGCACGGCTATAAAACACCACTATTAAGAGGTCTGGTTTTAATGGTAATTGCTCTACTTGTAACCTGCCTTTCCTCATGGGTAGCTGAAAATTATAGTCAATATGTTATAAACATAGGAGATGGAAAAGTTCCTTACGGATTTTTTATTTTTATTTTAGGATCTTTTCTTTTGGGCTCTTCAGTTTCATTAGTACAAACCGTAATTATTCCCTACGTATCTGCATATGTTATTCCCAATACATCCACATTACAAAGAGTTAATATTACCTGTGCCGCGAATTCATTTGGAACTACAATTGCTCCTTTTTTCGTAACAGCAGTCATTTTTGGAGGAGCTGCTATGAATGATTTCAATGCAGGTCAGCTAATGGTTCCTTTCTTGCTTATTGCTCTATGTATTGCATCTACCCGAATAATTGTCGGTCGAATAGCATTGCCGGATATTAAAAATACAAGAATAGATAAAGAAGATAATAAACAAAGAAATATATGGTCATTTAGCCATCTAAAATGGGGAGTAGTTGCCATCTTTTTTTATGTAGGTGCCGAAATGGGAGTAGGAACCAATGTAAATCTGCACGCAATGGAATTAGAACGTACAGGTAGCGGATTGGCTTTTTTCGGAAAAACACATTTAATGGTTGGAAATATTGATTTAGGTATTCCAGCTTTATTAGCTACTTTTTATTGGGGAGGAATGATGATTGGTAGGATTATTTCCGGATTATTTAATAACATTTCTCCACGTTTACAGTTGATGATTGCTACAGTGGTAGCAGCTCTATTAACATTAATAGCTATAATTACAAATAATCTCTGGATTTTGGTTTCCGTAGGATTATGCCATTCCGTTATGTGGGGATGTATATTTACTTTGGCTGTTAAAGATTTAGGTAAATACACTTCTAAAGCTTCCGGAGTTTTTATGATGGGGGTTTTTGGTGGAGCTGTGTTTCCTGTTTTACAAGGCTTTTTAGCAGATTTCTGGGGTTCCTGGCAATGGACCTGGGGACTCATAATTATCTGCGAATTAGTTATGTTTTGGTATGCAGTATATGGAAGTAAAATTAAAGAAAAGCCAATAACTGCAGATAACAATATATAAAAATCATAAAAAAATAATTATATGGAATTTCAAAAAATAAATAAATATGTTATTGGTGTCGATTTAGGCTCCAGTGCTACCAAAACTGTTCTTATAAATGAACAAGGTAAAACTATAGCTACAGCCAAACAATTATACTCCATGAACCAGCCTAAAAACGGATGGGCAGAACAAAGTCCACAAGTATGGAAAGAAGCTGTTTTATCTACAATACAGGAAGTAGTTAAAAAATCAGGAGTAAAGTCAGAGGATATATTAGGGATAGGACTTTCCGGACAAATGCATGGGTTAGTTATGCTGGATGAGGAAAATAATCTTATTAGTGATGCTATCATTTGGTGTGATCAGAGGAGTAGTCAGGAAGCAGAAGAAATGCTGGACTTAATGCCAATGGAAAAATGGATTGAAATTTCAGCAAATCCTCCGCTGGCAGGTTGGACAGCTGCAAAAATAGTATGGGTAAGAAAAAACTTACCGGAAAACTATTCTCGTTGCAAACATATTTTATTACCTAAAGATTATATCAGATATATATTGACCGGGAAATTTGCAACAGATGTATCAGATGCTTCGGGAATGCAGCTATTGGATGTAAAAAACAGATGCTGGTCAGAAGAAATTATCAATGTTCTTCAGATAGATCCCAAACTGTTGGCAGATGTGTATGAAAGTCAGGAAATAACCGGATACCTTTTACCTGAAATAGCAGATAAATGCGGATTAACAGTTAATTGTGCTGTAGTTGCAGGGGGAAGTGATAATGCCTGCGCCGGTATAGGAACCGGGGTGGTTAGACAGGGACAAGCATTTACCTCTATAGGAACATCTGCAGTATTATATTCACATTTAGATGAATATACTGAAATTCCCAGTGGAGGTTTACACCTTTGTTGTAGTGCAGTGCCGGGGTGTTGGCACACGATGGGAGGACCGCAATCCGGAGCTCTTTCTATCGAATGGTTTAAAAATAAATTTTGTCTTGATTTAGTTGAAAAAGCAGAGCAGGAAGGTATAACTTTTTACGATGCAATGATGAATATGGTACAGACAGTTCCTATCGGAAGTGAAAAGCTTATCTATTTACCATTTTTAATGGGAGAACGTACCCCGCACATAGATCCTCTTTATCGAGGTGCTTTTTTAGGCTTGAATGTGGTGCACACACAGGCACATATGCTCAGGGCGATTATGGAAGGGATAACCTATTGTCTTGCAGATTGCAATAACCTGTTAAAAGAGCAGGGGGTAAGTCTGGTTTCTGTACGTGCTTGCGGTGGAGGAAGCCGAAGTCCTGTCTGGAGAAAAATGATGGCTGCTCTTTACGAATGTGAAGTTTGTACACTTGAAAATGAAGAAGGTCCGGCATATGGTGCAGCCATTCTTGCAGGTACCGGAGTAGGAATTTATTCTTCTGTTCAGGATGCCTGTGATCAATTTATTAAAGAAAAAGATTCACTACTTCCCGATTTGGAAGACAGTGTAGTTTATAAAAAGTTTCATACAGTTTATGATAGTATGTGTGATTCTTTAAGAGCTGATTTTACAGCTTTAGCGAAACTTTAACTTGATATGAAAATTCATTTGCCTTTACTGATGACTTAAAACTTTAAAACCAATAGTTATGACAACGAATGTAAAAAACAAAGGAGCATTTATGGATAGAATAGATCACATGATCATCAAAGAGATACCTGTGCCGGAAATAACTACCTATCAAGTGCTTATCAAAGTAGAATATGTAGGTATTTGCGGTTCAGATGTTCATTACTTTCATGATGGCAGGTGTGGAACTTTTGTCGTTGAAGATAAGGAATTTATGCTGGGACATGAGTGTGCAGGAACCGTAATTGCAGTTGGAAGTGAAGTTACACATTTGGCAACAGGAGACAGGGTCTGTGTAGAACCGGGTATTACCTGTGGAAAATGCGAATTTTGTAAATCAGGAAGATATAATTTATGTCCTGACGTCAAATTCTTAGCAACTCCACCGGTTCAAGGATGTTATGAAAGATACCTGGCCTTTCCGGCCGATCTATGCTATCGATTACCCAAAAATATTAGTACCCGGGTAGGTGCTTTGATAGAACCTTTGTCTACTTGTATGTATTCTGCGCAATTGGGTGAAGTTACTGTAGGAGACACTGTAGTAATTCTTGGTGCAGGATGTATTGGTTTATTGATATTGATGTGTTGTAAAGCGAGAGGGGCTAGTAAAGTTATTGTATGTGATCTGGAAAGTATACGTCTTGATAAGGCTAAAGAATTAGGAGCTGATTATGTGATTAACGGAAGAGAAAAAGATTTGTTAGCCGAAATTAATCGTATAACTGGTAATAGAGGAGCCGATGTAGTTTTTGAAGCAGCAGGCAATTCTGTAACTATAGCCCAGACGCCGCATGTAGTCTGTCAGGGTGGATTGATCGTTTTGGTAGGAATGGCTGCTGAAGAAGAAATTACGTACAATTTTGGATTGTTTATGGCCAAAGAAGCCAGAATAAAATCACAGTTCAGATTTGTAAATACATTTCCTAAAGCAATAGCATCGGTGGAAAGTGGACTAATTCCTTTAGAAAAGATTATAACTCATGAATATTCGCTGGATCAGATTCAGGATGCTTTTGAAGCTTGTATTTACGATAAATCAAATGTGGTTAAAGCAATTATCAAAATTGATTAAAGATTAATTATTTTAATGTTTTTTAAGTGAATATTATAAATAATAAAGATTCATTTTATTGAAATCGATATTGAATATACCCTTTCTTTAACACAAAGAGAGGGTTATTTAATTGATTATAATAAAGTTAATATGTGTTGGCGTTGAAAAATAAAATATAAGATTTAATACATGAAAAAAAGAATTAAACTGGCACCTTCATTATTGGAAGCCGACTATCGCTTTTTGGATAAACAGCTGAAAATGATGGAAACAGTAGGGGCAGATAGTGTACATATTGATGTTATGGATGGTACATTCGTTCCTAATTTATCTATGGGAATGAAAATGATTCAAAGTATACGTCAATCTACCAAGTTAGAATTTGATGTTCATATGATGGTACAGGAGCCGCATCGCTTTATAAAAAAAATGGCTGAAGCAGGATCAGATGTCATAACAGTTCATTTTGAAGCTTGTAAAGATTTAACGGGAACTTTGAATAGCATAAAAAAAGAGGGTAAAAAAGTAGGACTAGCCATAAAACCGGAAACCTCTTTAGATGTTCTTACAGAAAACCTTTTAATGCCTATAGATGTTGTGCAGTTAATGACTGTAGAACCGGGATTGGAAGGGCAGAGTTTTATTCCCGATTCAATAAATAAAATATCTGAGATACAAAAAAAACTTCATGAAATTGATAAATCGGCAGATATTGAAGTGGACGGGAATATAACAATGGATAATATAAAGCAAGTAGTTCAGGCCGGAGCAACTATTATTGTTGCAGGAAAAGCAATTTTCTCTGGTGATATGGTTGAAAATATTCGTAAAATGAGAAGTTTACTTGATACATTATAGAATTTGCAATGTAACTAAGTAACTAACTTAGTTTGTAAATATGGTTGCTTTTTGTGTATAGTATATTTTTTATATATCTTTGGCGTTATAAACAAACACTTTGTTTGTACCTTAAGTGATATTACAAATATTTATGCAATTAAAGCTCGCGTGGTGAAATTGGTAGACACGCCATCTTGAGGGGGTGGTGTCCGTACGGATGTACCGGTTCGAATCCGGTCGTGAGCACAATATTGTAATGTTAAAACGATATTCTAACTTTTTCTACCCGTTGTATAAATATTTATTTCTGTTTTTTCGATATAAATCCAAAGCTTTAACATCAAACATTAGTAGGGCTGATTGTGAGATACCACTAATTTTATAGATTTTAAATAGTTTGCAGTACTTTCAAAATCATAATATTTTTGTTTTAAAATGTAAATCTGGTACTTTTTAGGAAGTAAAAAACTCCATTTAGAAAACTCAATGATAGAAGGATGTTTTTCCAAAAAACAAAGAAGTTGTTGATCAATATTTTCCATAGAGTTAAAGAGTATATGTGTTAAATTATTCCATTTTAAATCTGTTGTTTGAAGTTGAAAGGTACTTTCTTGTTTGTCCATTGAATATGGTATGCCCGCTATTTCAAATAATAATTCTAGTGTCCTGTTAATTCTGGAGCCTGCAAACGTATACCATGTCAGTTGTATACCCTTAATGGATACAGGTCTGTTTTCAGTATTCGGATTCAGGTTGAAAACTTTAAACTTTTTCCTTAATAGTTCCAATTCTTCATAGCTGGCAATATCTAGAAATTCATAATTCTCATTAGAAGTAAGGATTTCCAACATTTTTTTTCGTATTTGGGAATGTACTTCTCCACCGGTTCCAAAAAATTTTGGCTTTTTACCATCAGTAGCTGGACAGACTTCGATTCGGTGAGATTTAAAATTAATAGTTTTTATTTTCCATACACGTGCAGCCAGGAAAATATTCTCCTCAACTTGTATTTGTGGTGAAAATGGTAATTCTCCTATCGTGTTTCCTGAATTAATGACTTTAAAATTATTTTCAGTTTTAAAAACGCTATAAAAATTACGGTTATTTACAATTTTTTCACCCTCTATACCCATAATGATTTCACTGCCTATTTTTTCTATTATTTTATTCTCTATAGAATAAGATATAAGCTCTTTAATTTCTTCCACAGATATGTTTATGAAAGCAGAATTTTTTTCAATTTTTTTTATCAGGTTATTTATACTTATACCTGTACCTTCTTTAACTATAGACAGTATCTGATGAATTAATATATCGTACGGTTTTTTTACAGATAAAGGAGGTTCCAGAAATCCATCCATGTATAAAAGCCAGGTAGCTGTTGATTGTAATAAACTCCACGAATTAGTGGAGTAAAGTATAAGCTTACTTGAGGCATCTTTCTTTCTTCCGCTTCTTCCTATACGCTGTATTAATGAGGCTATGCTGTGTGTTGCATCTATTTGAATCACTTTATCTACAGAACCAATGTCTATTCCCAGTTCCAGAGTTGAAGTACATGCAATAGTAAAATTTTCACGTTTATTATTTTTGGCAAAAAATTCTATGTATTCACGAACATCTTTGTCAATCGAAGAATGATGTGAAAAATAATTTTGGTATTTACCTACACGTTCTGAAATTTTTTTTAGTTTAACGGCTATTTCTTCCACCTTTCCTCTACTGTTGGGAAAAATTAAAACATTATTATTTAGAGTTTCCAAATAAATATCTTTTAATATATCTAAAGGAAGTTCCGACTTATCACTCGTAAAGTATTTAAAATAACATTGAACCTTGTTAGTGGTTTTGTCTAAAAGAACTTTTGTTTCATCATAGCGACCGGTAAATTTTTTAGCTTCCTCAAAATCTCCGATAGTTGCAGAAAGTCCAATGATGCGAGAGGGAGAACTGCTATTGTCGTTTAACCGGGAAATAATAGACATCAGTTGTATTCCACGATCAGTACCAATGAAAGAATGAATTTCATCAATGACCATAAATTTTAAACTGGAAAACAAATGCCTGACATGATATGAATTATTTACGAACATGGCTTCTAATGATTCAGGCGTAATCAAAACTATTCCTTTAGGATCAATAAGGAGTTTATTTTTTTGACTTTTATTTGCTTCTCCATGCCACTTGACAACCGGAACTTCTAAATATTTACAAAGTTCTTCAATACGTAAAAACTGATCGTTGATTAAAGCTATCAAAGGCGAGATGTATAAAACCTGAACACCTGATTCATTAAAATTAACAGTAGATAGAATAGGAAGAAAGGCAGCCTCCGTTTTGCCGGAGGCAGTTTTAGATGCAAGTATATAATTATTATCAGTCGTTAATATACGAGCAATTGCTGCTGCCTGAATAGGTCTTAACTCTTCCCATCTTTTATCTCTGATATATTTTCTGATAGGTTCTGAAAGTAATTCAAAAGACATTATAGCTCTTCTATACCCTCAAGTTTGTCTAATAAACTATCTTCATCCGGACGTTCGTCAGTAATTTCAATTTCTCCAAATAACTGGGTTTTATCTACCATCGGATTTTGTCGGATGATATTCAAAATATTTAGGAAATCCCGAATGACTTCTCTAGGTGTTAAGAACTCTGATGCGCCTGGTTTATTGAATATTTCTTCCATGAAAGCGAGTATGTCTTCATTTGAAATATCGACAACAATCTTGTAATTAAAATTAAAAATTTCTTTTAACTTTTTTAATAAAACAAAAATTTCATTGTGGTTCAGTGGCATAAGCCGAATAACTGGCTGTGCAAAATCTCTTATTTCCAGTGTCTCAAACTTATTGGTTTCCAATCTTGATTTTAAAGCATGATAGCTGAATAATCCCCTGCGTTCATTTTCTAAAAAGTCTTTTGTCCCCGCATAATTAAAGAATAGATGAGATATTTTACCTTGGAAACAATCATTATAAATAGCTAATATTTTTTCATAGTTCTTTTCCCTCATGGCAGAGGTAGATATTTTATACAGATTTATAGCCTCATCAAGATTAATCATAAATCCACTATATCCCATGCTTACAAACAACTTACAGAAATTTTTGAGCATATCGTAGTAATTCTGATCGTTAATTATTTCACGAATGCCAAGATCCTGACGGGCTTCTGTTTTTGTGCTGTATTCACCTTTCAGCCATTTCAGGGCATTTCTTCTAAGCTGTTCATCGTCTTTAATGTAGCCTTCATAATATCTTATGATCACCGTTCCAAAATCAAAACCTCCAGTTTCGGTGATTTCATTGATGGTTTTCATTATATTGGTACTGATTAAATCAAGGTACTTCTCATTTCGTATTTCCAACGTTGGAATGAGGTTTTCCTGAGCTGTTTTTATAATGATCTGTTCAATCCATTTTTCCATTAAAATAGCCAACGCACCCCCTTCCGGTTTAGTTTGTATAGCAATATTATCCATGATGGATTTATATAAAGATACAGCTTTTCCATCATTGGAATATAAACGGTTTTCAGGAGTAAAATCCGCATTAGCAACTACAAATTTTTGTTTAAGGGCTACCGTATTTAGTAGATGTAGCATAAATGATTTTCCCGAACCAAAATCACCTATCCAAAATTTAACCAGGCTTTGTCCGTTCTTAACATCTTCCAAGGCGGAAACAAAAGCAGTAATTTCTTCGGATCTTCCAACAGTTATATGTTGCACTCCTATTTTAGGTACAACTCCGCTGATTAGTGAATTAATAATAGCTGTGGCTTCTTTAGGCTTAATATTTATCATGAGAGTGTTATTTTTTGATAGTAGTTTTCTAAAATTGTGTAAAATTCTTCTTCTTCTTCAATTAAAATATCATCTAAAGTATCGTAATAAATTTCATTGATACTATCTATTACATGATTTTTTAAAAAGTTTTTTTCTTTTGCATAAGCTTCAAAATCTTCGAAGGAAATACACAGGTTACTTTTCGAAAAAAAGTTTAAAACATCTATCTGGTTAGATGTTAAATTTATTTCGTTTACATAATTGGACTTTGTAAAATCAACTGGCTTTTTAGATGTAATTTCAATTTTGATTTCCTCATTATTTATATCTTGCGATTTTATAGATAAATCTTCACTTTCATATTCATCCTGTAAATATTCATTGAGTAGTTCAACAGTTTCTGAATGTTGTTCTTGGACTTCTTTTATAATCTCTTTATTGAGATGAATTCTTTTTCGTTTTGATATATAGATGGATGGGATTTTTTGTAATGTGCTTTTTAAATCTCGGGTTTTAATAAAGTCATCTATAATTATTTCAAATTCATGAAGTTGCTCATTGTTTTTAAATAAACTTTTTTGAATCGTTTTTGTTAAAGGTTTATTATTAAAAGTCGAAGATTTTAAATCATAATATAAGTAATGGATATATAGTGTTAAGGCAGTTTCTTTATCATATTTAGCTATAAACTTAGAGGAATCAAAAAAAATATTTTCAACCGAGGGATTATTTTCATTATGTTTTCCTAAGCGTATGATTGCTTTTGAAAATTCTTCAGGTTTGCCGTTAAAACCTTCAGTAATTTCATTAAACTTTGTTTTCCAACGGGTTGTATTCATTGTGTACAGCATTGTTTCTGTATCATCATCAGGAGGAAGAATTGTTGGAATTAGCCTGGACAACGTATCCGTAATAAAGGGGGCTATTTTATTCTGGTAAAGACTATTTACTTCAGGAACATGTAGTAAAAAATCCTCATTTAATTTTCTTTTATGTCCATAAGATTCACGTACGGTATTTTCACAGATTTTAAATATAGCTTGATGAAAATATTTGATTGTATCTTCAAAAGCATAATTATAATTATGACTATCAGTTTTATACTTGTAATGTTTTTTAATATAAAGATCTGAGATTTCAGCCAATATCTGTTCAATATTTTTTCCACCCTCAAAGCTGGTATCATTTAAATTTTTAAATAATAATAAATAAAGTTTGAGAGTCTCTTCCAAACACATTTCTATTTCAGTGAAAGTATTTTTAGAAATACATAGCTGGTCTAATAGTTCAGTTTCTTTAGCATTTAACTTAAGTTTTTTGCCGTATATACTGCTCGGATTTTCATTTTCATAACTATAATTGTCGGAAGGATATTCATTAATGAGTTCATTAATTTTTGCATAATCACCAATAATTTCAAGCTTTTTGATTAAAAATGAAACACAATAAGATTTGGTTTTACCGTAATAAAAGCCTAACAAATTCAATTGATTTTCTAAAACCTGTATATTTTTATGAATTTTATACTCATTTAATAAATCAAATAATAAAATGAAAGCATAATTCCAATTTCCATATAAATTATAATAATCTCCATAGAGAAAGCCTTCTTTAAATAGCAGATAAAAGTCTTTTTGTTCTGTAGTAGCACTCTCTAAGTCAACATAAGAGTTTATGTATCTATTACCCCAAATAGGAACATTAGCTCTAGGGGTTAATATTTCCCCATGAGTGAAAATTTTTTTTTGCCAGTTTATAGAATGTCCTTCATTAGAAATATTTTCTACTGAATTTACTGATCGCCGAACTAACTTATCCGAAGAGGCTTTTTTAGTTGTAGATGCATTATTTTTAAAAAGAACAATTATAACTATTATGAATAGAATAATTAAGAATATCATGAATTTATTTAAAATAATAATTCAAAGATATTAATTTTTGTTTATTTTTATTCTTACAATTCATTTTTTATTTATTATTTAATATGAGCTAAGACATAGTAGGTTATTGATTAATTAGATAGGTAATGGATTAAAAATTACCTTCTGAAATGTTTTTTTACGCCAAATAAATATTTGTTTAGGGAGAGAAATAATAAAATTGTCGAATCGTTGATTGGCATGAAATAATTTTTTAGGAAAAAAAAGTAATTCTTATATTTAATCATGAATCGTAAAACAAATTTCCTGTGTCTAAAATGAAAATTATATTTTTACCCGGATAATTTGGTTGATATTGGTAGAATAATGCTGAGATAATAAATTCTGTTTCATTTTCCAGGTTCTTTTAATATCCTGAGATGCTAATTTTATTTTATCGCAATGGAGTTTTTTATTAATTTTATCAATAGTCTCCATCAAGGGAGCGTGTTTCATATAGTTATCTTCATCAAAAAGACTGATTTGTCTGGTTTGTTCCGGAATTAAGCCGGAAACTATAACTCCTGCTTTTTTATACAAATATCCTTTTTTATAAATAACATCCAAGGCCTTTTGTGCATACTTGCTAAGTTCTATGGCACTATTGTGAGGGTTGGGTAAAGTAATGGTATATGAAGGATGGTATTGAGTATGGTCACCCCTGAAAAAATTAGTATGTAGAAAAACCGTAATATAATTACAGCAGGATTGTTGCTTTCTTAAACGTTCCGAACACTTTACTGCAAAAGTAGTAACTCTTTCTTTTAAAGGAGCTAAATCTTCCGTCATAATATCAAAAGTTCTGGTCGTTGCAATAGTTTTCTTTTTTGAGGGAGGACTCAGTTCTAGTTGAGGTATGCCTTTCAATTCATTAATCATCCTTATTCCTATAATTCCCATTTCTTTCCGGATAAATGTATCTGGCATATTAACTAGGTCCCAGGCTTTTCTTATACCCATGGTTGAAAAGCGTTTATTGAGCCGTCTTCCAATTCCCCAGATATCTTCGATGTTGAGCCATTTAAGCGCTTTTTCTATTTTCTCGGGAGTATCCATAAGATAAACAGATTTTGTTTGAACGGAATATTTTTTAGCGATTAAGTTGGCTGCCTTTGCTAGTGTTTGAGTAGGAGCAATACCTATGGAAACGGGGATACCTACTCCCTTAAAAATATAATTACGCATGGATAAACAATGTTCTTCCAGATTTATATTTTTCAGTCCTTTTAAATTAAGAAATGCCTCATCTATAGAATAAATTTCTACCTGAGAACTGTAGCGTTTTACAATATTCATAACCCTGTGGCTTAAATCTCCATACAGAATGAAATTGGCAGAAAATATTTTTACCTGATGGTTTTTAAAAAGTTTATCTACCTGGAATGCAGGAACGCCCATGGGGATTCCTAACTTTTTGGCTTCATCAGATCGGGAAATAACACATCCGTCATTATTACTTAATATACATATGGGAACATTTCTGAGTGAAGGATTAAAAACCCTTTCACATGAGGCGTAAAAATTATTACAGTCAACAAGAGCATACATTTTATATAAACTTGATAATATTATAAGTTAAAATTCCCCAGATAATAAAGTCATTTTCAGGAGTAACATAAATAGGCTTGTACTCTTTGTTTTCCGGAAGCAATATAATTTCTCTTATAAGCCCTTTTTCTTTTACTATTTTTAACCGTTTCAATGTGAAGTCTCCATCAATGAAACAAACTGCTATATTGCCGTTTTGAGGCTCCAAAGCCTTATCTACAATAATCAAATCTCCGTCGAATATACGCAGGTCCTTCATAGAGTCTCCATTTACACGAGCTAAGAAAGTAGTTTCCGGATCTCGTACAAGTTCTTCATTTAAATCTATTTTCTGCATAGGGAAATCTGAGGCAGGAGAAGGAAATCCTGCCTTAACCCCATCATCCACAAAAGAAATTTGTTTTTTATGAGTGATTTCAAAAGAAAATATTTCAAGTGTTTTGTTTTTATGTATTGAGCCTGATTTCACAATACAAATTTATTAATAAATGATTAAAAAAATAAGCAAAAAAATACGAATAATTTAATTTATCGTTGATTTTTAAGGTATTTTTAAAAATAAATAATCTTGTATTTTATATTATTAATAATTCTTTTTTAGCCATTGGTATGGTAATGTACTTTATTTTTTTAATTTTTTAATAGAAATAAATACTTTAAAAAGTGTCATTTTTTTATTAAAATAAAGCAGATTCAGTTATCATTCAATAAGCCCCCAATTAGCAAGAATAAAAAGTAAATGGGTAGTGTTGCTCGCGCCTGTCTGCTGTCTGAGTATCATGAGCCTTTTATTTATATAACTTTCACTATTGGGGTTTATCTCATTTTTTTTTAAATACGCAGATATTTCTTCAATAGTCATTCCCTTAGCCAATAAGCTTGCTATTTCAATGTCCTGATTTGTAAATTCATAAAAATTGGTATTTTTATATGAAATATGCTTCCCTCCTTTATAAATTTCGGTAATTATCTCTTTTAAATCATCAATATCTTTAGGCCCTTTAGTTACGAATCCATCAATGTCATGAGTTTCAAATAATGACTGAATTTTATAAATGTCACTTTCAACTGAGAAAACAATAATTTTTATATCCGGAAATTCTTTTTTGACCTGATGGATAAATTCTTTTTTTTCACAGATAAGATGTTCAGATGATTCAGAAGCAGATAAATCAGTAATTAGTAGTTCGTAGTTGGAATTCTTTAAAAAAGCATTTCTAATATTTGAAATAGCGTCTTTTGGAGTGAAAACTTGTTCAGCAGTAGTAGAACCTAATTCCTCAATCATTTTGAGAATAGGTGTATTGTAACTGCCAAAATCACCTGTGATTATAATTTTTTTGTACATAATAATTTTTTAGTGCTATAGTTTTATATTCTTTACAAAATTAAGATTATTATTTTGAATATTTATCATTTCATTAGTATATAATTAATATTGTTCTTTTTTTTCTTTTATCTATATTAAATATGAAATAAAACTATCAGTATAGGTAATTTTATAGAAATCAAATACCTGAAACCTGAGTTAATAAAAAATAGATAATCACTTATTGGATAAATAAATAAAAAGCAATAAAATGGGTATATATAAATAACCTCTTGATGAAAGAGGTTATCGTGTAAGTAATATGTATTTGATCTTTGATCAAACGTTTTTTGCCTTAGCATAAATTTATGTTTTGGGGCCTTGAAATATTAATAATATCATGTTCAAAGTTGTATTCTGTTTTAATTATTTTAAAAGAATGACCAACAATACTAACATTGCTAGTCTGAAGCTATTTTTATGCACGATATCCAATGCATAAATTAAGTCTTTCAGTAGTTCCTTCAATTTAACTATCGCTTTTTGGATTTATTTTATTTTGAATATATATAAAATATCAAATGTACCATACAATTACATTTTGTGTGTTAGTATTTAAAATTAATTATTTCATACACTGATATTTAGTTTTATTAAAAGTAGCGGATAAATTAAATTAACTCAAAAACATAGAGTTTCATTTACACACAAAAATTAAACAGTTTTTAGAATATAATAAACTAAGATATAAACGATCCTATTGATTTTAAATAAGTTTTAAGTAGATAATCAGTTTATTAAAGTTAAATTATACTAAGAGTTAAATAAATTAAAAAACTATTCATTGAATTTGTTCTTTTTCAATCCTTATTCCTGTCAATTTAGTCTTTATATGTATAATTATATTGTTAATTATCTAATATGTAAAAATAAAATACACTTATTATGATTTTTAATCTTAAAAATAAGATATAAATATATTTATGATAACCATTAGCGTTTAAAATCATATCAATTACATATTAAAATAAATTTCACTATTTATAATATGAGAATTTAAATCTAAATATTTGTTAATATTGTTAATAAGTTGGTTTAAAAGTGGTTATTTTGAAAAAAATAATAAATTTGTACTTCGATTTTTGATATTTTAATAAAAAAACTGGCAACTTATTATTCGTAATAAAATACTTTCAGATACAATGGATATTCAAATCTGAATATCAAAGTCAATGCGGTAATCTGATAAGATAAGAATAAATTAATTAATTATATATAATATGAAACAACTTATAACGATAGGCTTGTTTAATAGCCTTGTTATGCCCTCTCTCTATGCGCAGGTTGGAATAGGAACAGACTCACCCAGTTCGGCTTCCATGTTGGAAGTCTCGAGTGGGGAAAAGAAAAATTTAGGTTTTTTAGGACCCAAAGTAAAATTAGTAGATTCGAGCTTGTCTGAACCTATTAATAACCCTAAAAAAGGCTTGATTATCTATAACACTGAAACTGTATCGGACTTAACTCCTGGTTATTATTTCTGGAATGGAATGCAATGGCGAACCATGACAGAAAAAAAAACATATACCAAGTATTATGTTGACGGTATCAGAGTAGCCGTACTAGGATATTATCCATACGGAGATGGAAACAAATCTCCGGATGTTATTGAGTATAGCAATATTCAGGCCACAAAAATGGAATGTGTAAAAAATAGTACCAATACAGGATTTGCTTCTCATTCATATTGTGGATATAAGATAAATCGTGAAATTGACTTTGAGGAAGCATTTAACCTTGCAAAAACAGCCGGAGGTTTTTTACCTGTTATTACAACAAGTGAAGAATGGAATTACTTGAAAACAAACTTGGTAACAACAAACACAAGTGACATTTGGATAGGTTACAGCAGGGCTCAATATCCCGGAACTGTTTGGAATAACCAGTATATATGGATAACAGGAGAACGTAGTAAAATTGGTTGGTCGCAGACTACCAATACCGGAGCTCCCATAGAAACTAATTTTGCACCTTCAGAATCTTTTTCCGGAGATTGCTCATATATAAGTGGTAACAGTACCAATAAATACTGGCAAACAAGAGACTGTAATACTGCAGCTAATACCACTTATTTAATTGTTGAACTTTTAAATTAAAATATGAATAAATATATTGTTTTCTTTTTTATATGCACCTTTTATAACTATGTTAATTCGCAACTTGTCATTTATTCGCTCGAAACTATGGAAGAACCAGATGGTTCTGCTATGCTGGAAATACAAACTTCCGATAAAGGTTTATTATTACCACAGCTAGCCCTAACATCTTTAACAGATACTTCCTTTATATCAGGTACTGTTCCTGAGGGGTTAATGATTTATAATATCAACGAAAATCAGGGAATTGAGCTTTATGCAGGATATTACTTCTGGTCAGGTAGCTCATGGAAAGGTATGGGCATTTTACAAAGAGATATCACTGTTTCAGATGTGTTTGAAACTAATGTTTTAGGTTATGATCCCTTAGGTACCGGTGAAACGTCGCCCGCTGTATTATCTGTAAATGGTATTACTGCAACTAAAGATATATGTGCAAAATGGATTCCTGAAGAAGGAGGCAACAATCATTCATATTGTGTATATACTCTTGATACGTCGGCTGATTGGGCGCAATCATTCAATATAGCTAAGGCCTTGAGTGGATACTTACCCACCATTACTTCTGATAGAGAATGGGATTTTATACATTTAAACAATATAAAGTCAAATACAAGTGATTTAACATCAAATAACTTTTGGTTAGGATATAATCGAAGAGGATTTCTTAATAATGATGGCAGTTCTGATTCTGCAGTTAAATTCAGGTATTCCTGGATTACCGGAGAAATTGATAAAACTAATTGGACTACAGGTTCCGTAGAATCTCAGTTTGATAATCTGGATTTTGAAAATTCAGATGTAAGTAGCAAAAATTGTGGATATATTTATCTGAATAATAATGGAGGAAATTCATGGGGAGCAACAGATTGTACTCTCTCAAATGCTAATCATCTTATCGTAGAGTTTAATAGTTAAAGATATAAAATGAAACATTTTAACATGAAAATATACAGTACATTATTAATCTTTTTTTTCACTTGGTCATTATATTCACAAGTAGGGATTGGTGTAGAAGATCCACATCCTTCCGCCATACTGGAAGTATCATCATCAAACAAAGGTTTTTTAGGACCTAAAGTTGAATTGAAAAATGTCAATGATACACTCACTGTAATTAAACCGGCTGAAGGACTATTGGTATATAATAGCTCTGTAATACATACGGCAGATCCTGAAACCAGTTTGCAAAAAGGATATTATTTTTGGAATGGATTACGATGGGAAGTTTTAGGAAATGGAATTCATTATGATTTAGTAGAAAATACTCAAAATAACAAATTCAATACCCTTGGGTACGAGCCTTCCGGTAAAGTTTCTGAAGTACCTGCAACTGTTACGGGCTACCCGTGTTATAACTCTACATCAGCATCTACGTGCACCATTTATAAACGAACCTGTTCGCAATGGACAGAAGCACAAGGCGGAAACGGACATTGGTACTGTTCATTCGGAGTAAATCAGCAAAATCCAACCGGCGGTAGTAGCGGACGAAATGTAACATGGGCTCAGGCCTTTGCTTTTGCACAAAGAATGGGAGGATATTTGGCAACAGTGACCACCCAGGATGAATGGAACTGGCTTAAAAGCAATGCGGGAAGTGCATCAAGTGGTAGTTCTGGTTTGTTACAGGGATTTTACTATCCTATTTGGTTAGGGTTAAACAAGGTAACTTATAGTGGAAATAATCTAGAATACACATGGATTACCGGAGAAAACTCAAGTCAGTGGGGAATTCAATCCAAGCCCTTTGGAGATTGGCAGAATACATCAGAACCCAATAACAGCAATTCAACCGAAGGTTGTGTCCATACATTGTCCAGCAATCATTCTGCTGCAAGTAAATGGAATGATCTCAATTGTGTAAGTAATAATAATTACGGTAGAAGATTTGCTCTTATTCTGGTAGAGTTTGATCAGTAAAATAATAAGTTTATATTAAAAAGAATTTAACCTGTGATTTACCGGTAGTTTAATTAAAATTATTTTAAATTTGGGCAAAATTTAATACAGATAATTAATATGAATGAAGCACAGATATGGGGACAGATAGAAGAATTTTTTAAAGAAAAGTTTACCTGTGATGAAAAACCGGATTTAGATACAATGATCTTTTTAATAGGTTTGCAAGAAGTTGGATTAGGATATAAAAAGTATAAAAAAGATGAAAAAATGAATTTAATTCATATTGCGGTTTGTCGTCTTCTAGAGCCTTTTGGTTATTATAGGTTCGATGGATATGATAAAGATAATTGGCCACATTATGAATTAATAGATGAACTTCCCTCACTAAAACCTAATGAGCAAACATTATTAATGAAGAAAGCTATAATTCAGTATTTTACAGATGAAAAGCTTTTATAAATAAAAAAGAACAGATAATTATCTGTTCTTTTTTATTTATAAATAGGTATCGTTTTTTATTTATTTGCTTGTTCCTGAGCTTCACGAACCATTTTTTCGTTAGCTGTTATGGAAAATTCAACTCTTCTGTTTAAAGCTCTCCCCGCATCAGTAGCATTGTCTCCTATAGGATCAGCTTTACCATAACCTTTAGTAGTTAAACGGCTTGCGTTGATTCCGTGTCCTGTTAAATATGAAGCTACACTTTGTGCTCTTTTTTCAGATAGGTTTAAATTGTATTGATCAGCACCCTTTGAATCAGTGTATCCGTAAATACCGATATTAGTATCAGGGTATTGTTTGAAAACAGTGATAATTTTATCAAGATTTTGCTGAGCTGCGGTTGTTAAAGTTGCTTTATCGAAATCAAATCGGATAGCATTTTCATTTAAAACCACTTTAATTCCTTCACCCACACGTTCAACACTGGCTCCGGGAATACTTTGCTGAATTTCTCGTGCCTGTTTATCCATTTTGTTCCCAATAAGCCCACCTGTAGTACCTCCCACAGCTGCACCTATTACTGCACCTAAAGCGGCATTGTTTTTATTACCTACATTATTACCGATAACAGCACCTAAAACTCCACCGGCAACAGCACCGATACCAGCTCCTTTTTGAGTGTTATTAGCGTTACAAGATAGCAATACGCTTACAGATAACAGAATAAGGGTTAATTTTGTATAGATTGTTTTCATAATTTATAAAATGTATTATTTACTAATTAATTAATTATTTATTTATTTTAATTTTCCTGAAGCTAATTTTGTGAAATGGTACGTAATGGTTACACCACTTATTACTTGGCTAAGATTGAATTCGTTTTCTGAAATATTTTTAAACAGATAGGTAGTTCCGGTTGTAACTTTACGCGCTTTATCCCCTTCATTTAACAGTTTTAAAATAAACATGTCTTGTTTATCAACATACCAGGTAAAATTTTGTACTCCGCTTGGGCAGCCTGCTCCTCCGGATAAAGTAAAATTACCCGTATTATTATTGGCAATAAAATACCACGTACTGTTAGTTAAACACTGAGCGTCATAAGCATCAAAGGCTTTAACCTTAACCATAGTTTCAGAATATGTAACTTTATCAAGATTCCAGGTTCCTCTGATATCCCTTTGAGAAGGTCTGTTTACAGCTGTTGGATTCGTGCTGGAACAAGAGTAGAAAAAAAACATACTCAAAATTCCTATAAACATTAAATTTTTCATATATCAAAAATTCTTTTAAAGGTTATTGTATAATTGTATTAAAAATTTACTTTTCCGCTTTCAGAACCTTTTTTACAAACAAATGATTTTTTCTGACCGTTGATTATAAAGTTTGTAAAATTCTGTTGTTCAGGAAACTTATCAAGTAGTAGCGTATTTTTCATAGTAATTGAAGAAATGTTATCTACACCAGCTACTTCATAATAAATCCACACCACATTCCCATCTTTATTTTTAGAAGAAAAAGAATAGTTTACTGGAGAATCATTAACACTTATTTTTACATTATTCTGCAGATATTTGCTCAAAGAAGAATCAAAATCGCTGGCATCCGTTTTTTTACCTACAGCCTGTTCAATATGAGCGGCATTTACTTTAGAAGATATTTTTAACGTTTTATTATTACTTACATATTCAACTTTAGTTATAGAGGTGTAAAATTCACTGGAATAAAAAGCAAATATGGCAAGTAAAGCCAGGGGTATAATTGAAAGAATAATTTTTTTCATTATTTGATAATTTTTATCTGTGTTATAAGAAAGACAAATTTGATGCCAAATGCTCAAATCAGAAGTTTTGTTTAATACTGTATTTATCGTAGAAAGCACGTATATGTTCTACAGCTTCATCGGCTGTATCTACCAGCCGGAACAAGCTAAAGTCTTGTTCTTTAATATAGTTATCTTGTAACATAGAATTTCTTAGCCAGTCAAGTAAGCCTTTCCAATACTCAGAACCTACCAGAATGATTGGAAATTTACCTGTTTTTTTCGTTTGAATCAAAGTCAGAGCTTCAAAAAGTTCATCCATAGTACCAAAACCTCCGGGCATCACAATAAATCCTTGGGAATATTTTAAAAACATAACTTTTCTGACAAAAAAATAAGTAAAATTCATACTTAATTTATGATCAACATAGGCATTACTTCCAGTTTCAAAAGGTAATTCAATATTAAGTCCTATAGATTTACCTCCTGCAGCCTGAGCTCCTTTATTTCCCGCTTCCATAATTCCAGGGCCGCCGCCGGTAATGATTCCGAATCCTAGCTTAGTAAGTTTGTAGGAAATGTCTTCAGCCATTTGGTAGTAAGGGTTTTCTGGTAGTGAACGCGCCGATCCGAAAATAGATACGCATGGACCTATTTTGGTCATAGTTTCAAATCCGTTCGTAAATTCAGCCATTATCTTAAAAAGCATCCAGCTGTTTTTAGTTTTAATTTCGTTCCAGTTTTTTTGCTTGAACTTATGAGTAATTAGTTGATTATCTTCTGAATTATCCATATACTATATTTTTATTTTATTTATGTTTAATTACAAAAATACACTATATTTAATATTTTTAGCCTATTAATGTACTTTTAATAATCTGATTATTACTTTCGAAATTAATACAAAAATTTTGCACTTCATCTTGTTTTTTTTATAAATAAAAACCAAAATATAAAACAGATATTTTAATAACTTGTTATATAATTCTTTATATAAATTATAAAATTTTTAAAAATGGCTAAGACGGATTATTATATAATAATAGATTGTCGAATTAGAGTTTTAATTTTTTACTACTGTCAGACTAAATAAATAATAAAAAAAAGATGTCTTATCATTGTTTTTATTTTGCTTTAAGTTAAGAATGAAAGGTAAGTTTGACTATTTTTTTATATGTAGTTTTTATTTAAATTAATGGAGGATAATAAATATAATCATTTTTATTTTAATATTAAAATCCTGTAATTAACTAAAATTAAGGAAATTTAAAAATTATAACCAAGTTAATTAATAAAATCAGGGGGTACACAAATAAAAAATCTAAAAAAATGAAGTTATTAGTGAGAACTTAAGCTTATTTTATAATACTTTTGTATAATCTAAAAATATAAATTTTTATACTATGGGAGAAAACAGGTATGAATTAAATAAAAATTTAGCTCAAATGTTAAAAGGAGGGGTAATTATGGATGTTTCAACTCCAGAGCAGGCGCGTATAGCAGAAGCAGCTGGTGCTGCTGCAGTTATGGCATTAGAAAGAATTCCGGCAGACATTAGAGCGGTAGGTGGAGTTTCCCGAATGAGTGATCCTAAAATGATCAAAGGAATACAAGCAGCAGTAAGCATTCCGGTTATGGCAAAGATCAGAATCGGGCATTTTGTTGAAGCTCAAATTTTGGAAGCATTGGAAATTGATTACATAGACGAAAGCGAAGTGTTAACCCCTGCAGATGATAAATACCATGTGAATAAAACTAAATTTAAAGTTCCGTTTGTTTGTGGAGCTAAAAATTTAGGTGAGGCTCTAAGACGTATACAGGAAGGTGCTGCCATGATTCGTTCTAAAGGAGAACCTGGTACTGGCGATGTAGTACAGGCCGTTCGTCACCTTAGAGCAATGAGTGAAGGAATAAGAAGAATACAGGGAATGTATGAGGATGAACTTTTTAATGAAGCTAAGGAACTGCAAGTACCTTACGATTTAGTTAAATATGTTCATGAAAACGGGAAATTGCCGGTTGTTAATTTTGCCGCTGGAGGAGTTGCTACCCCTGCAGATGCAGCTTTAATGATGCAGTTGGGAGCTGAAGGAGTATTTGTCGGATCTGGTATCTTTAAATCAGGAGATCCTGAACGAAGAGCTGAAGCTATAGTAAAAGCAGTTACTAATTTTAATAAGCCTGAAGTTTTACTTGAAGTCTCTGAAGATTTAGGAGAAGCAATGGTAGGAATTAATGAAGCTGAAATAGAATTGTTAATGGCTGAAAGAGGAAAATAATATTAGCCAATTATAAATAAAAAATTGTAATCATTTTGGGAAATGATATTCTGATGTTCTTTAAGGGTATCAGCTATCTTATGTAATTGTCTTTTTGGTTTCATTTGCATCTGATTAAAAAGATTTTTCACTTCCCAGGATGATTTTTTTATGTAAATATTATATAATATGAAAATAGGAGTATTGGCTCTGCAAGGAGCTTTTATTGAGCATAGAAAAAAATTAACTGAATTAGGGGCAGATTCTTTCGAAATCAGAAATAAATTTGATTTATCAGAATCCATGGATGGACTTATTTTGCCAGGAGGAGAAAGTACTGTTATGGGTAAGTTATTATATGATTTAGATATGTTAGACGATTTAAAGTCTAAAATAAAAGAGGGATTACCTGTCTTTGGTACATGTGCAGGACTTATTCTTTTAGCAAAAAAAATAGAAGGTAGTCAAGAGTCATTTTTAAACGTTATGGATATAACAGTGAAACGCAATGCCTATGGAAGACAATTAGGAAGTTTTTTTGCAGAAGCGCAATTTACAGGTATAGGAAATATACCCATGACATTTATTAGAGCACCTTATATTTCAGAATTATCAGATAGTGTCACAGTGTTATCTGAAGTAGGAGGAAATATTGTTGCAGCAAGTGAAAAAAATATTTTAGGAACTTCCTATCATCCGGAATTAACTTCATCAAATCAGGTACACAAATATTTTCTTGATAATTTTTGTTACTAGTCTCAAACTTTTTTTACATTAAAAAATTTCATAATCTGCTAAATAGTTATACTTAGCAGTTTTTTTATTTATTATAATTATTTATTAATAAAATTATTATACTTAAATCTATTCACTAGCTAAATAAGTGTATTATAAATGATTTATATCAAAATATTATTAAATTATAAAAGAAATTAAATCTTATAAATAATGTTAATAGTTCAATTATATTTTAAATTAATTAAATAAATTCTTGGTAAGAATTTTGTCTTATTTTTGCATAAAATTATGATTTAATTGTTAAATTTTTATTCTATTTGTTTTGTGCAATTTTTTTAATCAAATTATTAGTATAAATATTTAAAATTTATTCATAATAAAATAAAATATTTTCTTATTGATTAAATTATGTCAGTAAATCTATCAATTTGACTTATTTACTAGTTTTTATGTGAAAAAATATTATATATAAATGATTTAATAAATGGTTTTTAATCCAATATATATTAATTTGTTAATTGATGAAAGAATAATTAAAAATTTAATTTCAAATCCTATATATTTATATTATATATAATTTTTATAATTAATTTAATAAATGTATATGTTTTTTTTCAATTTGATTATTTTTACTCGTTATATTATGTAAAATTTGTTTTTTTAAATATAAATTTAGAAATTTGTCAATCAAAAATTAAAGCTCATATTATAATTTTTAAAATTATAATATTATTCATAAATTATAATTTAAACAAAAATGTATTAACACATGAAAAGGACTTTATTATTTTTAATGTTTACATTCTTTCTTGGAATAAATTTAAATGCCCAGGTAGGAATTGGAACAGATTTACCCGATCAAAGTGCGCAACTGGAAATTTACTCTAGAGATAGAGGTGTTTTACTCCCACGTTTGCAGCTTGCAGAGAGGAATGCCATTACTAATCCGGCAGAAGGATTAATTATCTACAATTTGAATGAAAAATGTCTGAATATTTATAAAGGAAGTGACTGGAAAAGTTTTTGTGGGGATGCAGAGCTAGCTAAAGTATCTGCTTTGGATTGCACCGAAGCTCAAACTGACTTCGATTTTGCAACTAAGACCATTGATTATACCCAGGATCCACCTGTTGCAAACGGTACACCTACAATACGGGCACAAAGGCCTTTAACTGGTGATAACACTATCAGGCTAACCATTGATGTTGTTAGTGAGGGAGCTATAACTGTAACTGCAGTTACTTCTAACGGGTATAATTTTTCATACTATAATCCTTTAATTGGTGTTGGATCACAAACAATAGATTTAATACCCAGTGGTAGTCCAAAAAATGAAGGAACCGATTCAGTTACTATAACTATTAACGGAGAAGTTCAAAGTTGTAAACCAACTATAACAGTAGGCCCGAATGTTGACCCTAAAGAGTTTACTGTAGATTGTACTACGGCTACAGTTAACGGAAGATATATTAAAGGTCAGGCTGTAGACGGGAACAATTATATAACTATTAAAGTAACCAATACTTCATCCACTGAATCAGTTAACTATCATGTATATTCTTCAGACGCAATTAACGGGGTGTCTTTTGACGGAAGCGGAACACTGGAAGCATCTCAATCTAAAGTGATAGCTTTATTGGCTAGTGGAACCCCTACGGACCAGGGCTCTTTTACTTTTACCATAAATTCCAATAGTACTGTTGAAACAACAAGTTGTACAGTTCCTATAATTTTCGAAAAAATTTATCGCAAAGTAAATGTTTTAGGATTAGGAGGAGGAGCCTATCAACCAGGTTCAGCAAGTAGTGCATATGCTCCCAGAGCAATATTAGAAAATTCAGCCAATTTCGGTATAGATGTAAATAGTAAAATTTTAGTCAACGGTATTAACATTGTTAACGGTGCTTATGCTCAGGGTACGGCATTGCAAAATTTTATTACAAATAATAGTATAGATATTGTGATAATTGGATATGATTATCAGCCAACGGACGAATCAATAACTATTTTAAGTAATTTAGTGAAAACAAGTGATAAGCCAATTATCCATTCACAGGAAAACGGGGTTGTGAGCGTACAAAATATGTTAAATTCTATATTCGGTACCTCTAATATTACGGTTACAGGTTCGTCACCGACATTAGTTAATCCGTTTACAAATGTGGACAATGAAATATTAAACGGTCCGTTTATGGATTTAAGAAATGCTACAGGGACTACAGATATAAAATATGGTGCTAATGATGTAAATAATGCATATTATGTAAATAATTTACCATCTACTGCTGAAATATTAGCATATAATAACACAAATACATCAGTTTGGGGGCTTAAACATGCCAGCCTTCCTTATGTATATATTGGAGATTCAGGGTGGATGTTAGGTCTGGTTAATAATCCAAGTGATACTACCTACCCTTCAGCAATGCAACCATTGGGTGTTCCAATATCTAAATCTTATCAGGGTGGAACTGTTTATAATAGTTACTTGTATGCTAATGCAGTAGCTTGGGCAATAAAATATGTAACACGTAACGATAATTAATAGGTCAAATAAAAGACAGAATTCAAATTCTGTCTTTTTATGCATTTATTTTTGTTATTAAATTTAACATTGAAATACAGAATGAAAAAATATATACTAACAGTACTAACTTTTATAATCTGTGTAAATATACAGCTTTCAGCTCAGGTAGGAGTTGGTACAGATGCTCCAGAAGACAGTTCACTCTTAGAAGTTAATTCAAGAACTGCCGGAGCACTTATCTCACGTTTATCAGAAAAAGAACAGGAAAGGATAACTACTCCTGTAGAAGGGCTTTTAACTTATAATATAACAGATAACTGTCTGAATTTTTATAATGGTGAAAAATGGAAAAAAATGTGTGGAGATGCATCGCCAGCCAATTTTGCTAAAATTAGAACAGGAACAGATGCCTGTAATAGTTGGCAGTCAGCATTTAATAATTCTGGAAGATACATTCAAGGCAATCCAATAACCTCGGGTAATACTGTATACTTACCGATAGAAATCACTTCTCAGGGTTCTCTGAATATCATTGTTCAATCCAGTAATGGGTATACTTTTTCTTATTACAGTCCAATGGTTGGGGTTGGAGATCAATTAATTGCATTAAAAGCGGGAGGAACTCCTCAGAATGTTGGAACAGATACGCTTAAATTAACAATCAATGGACAGGAACAAACTTGTTATCCTACCATAACTGTAGAATCAAATGTGCCTCCGGTTTATGTAACGGTAGATTGTAGTAAAACAAAAGTAAACGGACGCTATATTGTTACTAAAGATACTAATACTTCAAATAACTATATTTCTGTGACTATGGTAAATACTTCAAACAGGAACAGTTATAGTTATAATTTATATACGGATACTATAGATGGTGTTTCATTTAGTGCTACAGGTACCATAAAAGCTGCACAGACTTTGGTTGTTAACTTAACGCCAACCGGGACATTTACTACCGAGGGGACTAAAAACTTTACAATAAAGTCTAATAGTACAATGGAAATAACGAATTGCGACGCAGCAGTTAAAGTAGAAGAAATTATGAGAACCATAAACATCTTAGGTTTAGGTGGGGGAGCTTATCAGCCTGGAACAGCATCAAGTGATATTGCCTCAAGAGCTATTTTACAAAACACAAGTAATTTTGGGTCTACTGCTGATAGTAAAATATTAGTTGATGGGATTAATATTGTAAATGGTGATTACAATCAGGGAACTGCCCTTCAAACGTTAATCACCAATAATAATATTGATATTGTTATTATAGGATATAATTATCTGCCAAATGATCAATCGATAACTATTCTGACAGATATGATTAGAAATAACAAACCGGTGATTCATTCACAGGAAACAGGAGAGGCAGGAATTCAGAGTATAATGAACAATTTGTTTGGCACTACTACCGTAACGGCTACAGCCGCATCTCCGTCACTTCTAAATCCGTTTACTGATGTAGACAGTCCAATTCTTAATGGTCCTTTCATGGATTTAAGAAATTCTGCTGGAGCTGCCAGTATAAAATATGGAGGAAATGATGTTAATAATGGAGATTATGTTTCCGGATTACCTTCAAATGCAATTATCTTGGCGAAAAATAATGGTAATGATACCGTTTGGGGAGTACAGCACCCTACCTTACCTTATGTTTTCTTTGGAGATTCCGGATGGATGACAGGTACTGTAACTAATACTGATACAACTACGTATCCTGCAGCTATGAATCCTCTGGGAATACCGGCTTCTAAGACATATGTAGGAGGTACAGTATATAACAGTTATCTATATGCCAATGCTGTTGCCTGGGCAATTGATTGGGTACACACTCATGATACTCAATAAAAGAATTAATATATTATAAATCAAATAAATAAAAAGCCTTGTATTAATACAAGGCTTTTTTGTGTCTAAAATTTACTAATAATTTAATTTTCAGAAAAATAAAAGAAAATAGTTAGGTGAAATAGGGTAGAAGGATCGGTTTTTGAATATATACTATCATTAAACCTAAAAAACAATCGGAATGGATTTAGAATTAAAAGGAAAAACAGCCTTGGTTACTGGTTCAACAGCAGGCATAGGATATGCAACCGCCGTAGGACTTTTGAAAGAAGGAGTAAAAGTATTTATCAACGGACGTGAAAAAGAAAAATTAAAAGAAGTATTAAAAAAAATTCGTAAAGAAGTTCCAGATGCTGATGTGGATGCAGTTGCGGCAGATTTTTCCAAAGATGAAGATATAGAGTCTCTTATTAAAAAAGTTGATCAGGTAGACATTCTTGTAAATAACGTTGGTGTTTATGGTGAACAACCTTTTGAGACAACCTCTGATGAAGAGTGGATGCGTGATTTTAAAATTAATGTTATGAGCGGGGTTCATTTGTCAAGGCATTATATACCAGGTATGAAAAAGAAAAAATGGGGTAGAATCATATTTATATCCAGTGAGTCTGCAATAAATATTCCCGAAGATATGATTCTGTATGGAGTAACTAAAACGGCTCTTTTATCCCTTAGCCGGGGATTGGCTAAAAGTTTACGAGGTACACAGATTACAGTAAATTCCATTTTGCCTGGTCCAACCTGGTCTGCGGGTAATCTGAAAGGAATGGAAAAAACAGCAAAAGAGAAAAATATAACTGTTGAAGAAGCATCTTTTGAATTTGTAAAGGAGAAAAGACCGGATTCGATTATACAAAGATTTGCACAGCCGGAAGAAGTTGCTAATCTGGTGGTTTATACTGCCAGTCCCAGAGCTTCTGCCACTACCGGTGCAGCCTTGCGGGTAGATGGAGGTGTTGTTAATACAGCATTTTAATTTATAAATAGAGAGTTAAAAAACAGGTAAATTTATTTACCTGTTTTTTTGTATTTATATTTTAAACTAAAACTATTTTAATATTAAATAATTACGTAAAAAATTAAAATTAGAGTAGAGGTAAGGCCTGATCTTTGTAAATAAGAAAAAGTTGTTATGCTATTCTGATAGTATCATTTTATAAAATTAATATATTACAAAGAATACATTAATAAAATATTGAAATATCAATTAGGCTAAGCTCAGCAATAATTAATTAATTTAACATCATCTATATATATTTAAAATTTTATGGAAACTCATGATATTATAATATCCGGAGCTAAAGAAAATAATTTGAAAAATATTTCTTTGGTAATACCTAAAGGAAAAATAACTGCTTTCACTGGCGTATCAGGTTCAGGGAAATCTTCTTTAGTTTTTGATATTGTAGCTACTGAATCACAACGTTTGCTAAGCGAAACTTATAGTAGCTATATACGACATAGAATGATGGCTAAGTACACGAAACCGGAAGTTGATAAAATAGAAAACCTTGCAGTAGCTATAGTTATAGATCAAAAACGAATCGAAGGTAATTCTCGCTCAACGGTTGGTACTATTACAGATATATATGCTTTATTAAGATTATTATATTCAAGAGTTGGAGAACCCTTTGTAGGTTATTCAAATATATTTTCATTCAATAATCCCCAAGGGATGTGTCCACGTTGTGAAGGTTTAGGAAAAGTAAATACGATAGATCTAACACGTATTATTAATAAAGATAAGTCATTAAACGAAGGAGCTATTGAATTTCCAACTTTTGAACCTGGAAAATGGAGATGGATACGGTATGCTTATACCGGTTTATTTGATAGAGACAAGAAGCTGGGTGAATACTCAGAAGAAGAATGGCATAATTTGTTATATGCAGAAAAAGTGAAGCTTAAAAACCCGGATCCAAAATTTCCTAAAACTGCTGTTTATGAAGGATTACTTCCCAGGTTTGAAAGAAGTTTTTTTAAAAATGAAGGAAGATTGAAAACCGGAAAAGTTGCAGAAAGATTCAATGAAATCGCTGTAGAAGGAGAATGTCCGTTATGCCATGGTAAAAGGCTCAGTCAGGAAGTGCTTAAATGCAAAATACAAGGAAAAGACATAGCAGATTGTTGTTCATTGCAGATTGATGATTTACTGGATTTTTTAAAAAGTATAAAAATAAATCCTGTCATAAAGCCGATATTAGAAGAGTTAATGCCAATGCTTGAGAATTTGATTCTTATAGGATTAAGTTATCTTACTTTAAATCGTATAACACCTACCTTATCAGGAGGAGAATCACAGCGCATTAAATTGGTACGTCACTTGGGAAGCAGTCTTACCGATCTAATTTATATTTTTGATGAACCCAGTATAGGCTTACATCCCAGTGATGTTCATAAATTAAACAAATTATTGATAGAACTTAAAGAAAAAGGCAATACGGTTTTAGTTGTTGAGCATGATCCAGATGTGATAGCGCTTGCCGAACATATTGTAGATATGGGGCCAAATGCCGGAAGAAATGGAGGAGAGGTTGTTTATAAAGGAAGTTTAAAGGGGTTATTAAAATCCGGTACCCGAACAGGTAACTATTTATCGGAACCAAAGTCTATAAAAACTCAATACCGAAAACCGAAAGGATATATGGATCTATCCCATGTAAATCTTCACAATTTAAAAGATGTTTCAACACGAATACCGGAAGAAGTAGTTACAGTAATCACAGGAGTAGCAGGATCAGGAAAATCTTCATTAATTAAAGCTTTTCTTTCTCGCAATCCGGAAGTAATTATGATTGATCAAAGTGTTTTAAGAGGATCCAGACGTTCAACACCAGCAACTTACACCGGAATTATGGATACTATCAGAGAGATGTTTTCCAAACAAAATAAAGTTAAAGCATCATTATTTAGTAATTTTTCTGAAGGAGCCTGTCCGGAATGTAAAGGAAATGGAATTATTTCCACTGATTTAGCATTTATGGACTCTGTAGAGGTTATCTGTGATTCATGTAATGGAAGTGGGTTTAAAAATGAAGTTTTACATTATTTACTAAATGGTAAAAACATTGTTGAGGTATTAGGATTATCCGTTGAAGAAGCTTTAGGTTTTTTTACCGAACCTGCGATTACATCAGCATTAGAGAGATTATATGAGGTTGGTTTGGAGTATTTAACGTTAGGACAGTCATTGAACACGCTTTCCGGAGGAGAAAGGCAGCGGTTAAAACTAGCCAATGAACTGGGTAATAAAGGAAACTGCTACGTTTTTGATGAACCCACCACAGGACTTCATGGTTCAGATATAGCGAAGCTTATGAAGCTTTTTGATCGTTTATCCGATAACAAAAATACATTAATTATTATTGAACATAATCTGGATGTAATAGCAAAAGCTGACTGGCTCATAGATGTAGGTCCCGGAGCCGGACGCGACGGAGGTAAAATTATTTTTGAAGGATATCCTAAAGATATAATTAAACTATCAGATAATAAAACCGGATATTATTTGAAACACTATGTTAATATATAATAGAATTAATTATTTTATATGAGTTAAGAGAAATGTACATTAAAATACTTTCCCTTTATTAAAAGTCTCATAATCATATTAATAATGAATTAAACAGGAACTATTGCATTATAAAATAGGGTAAGGGAAAATTTTGTATTAAAATCACTGTTTGATATTATTTAAACAAAGTAAAATAGATAATCGTATAGCTTTGTAGAATAAACGTTAAAACTCGGCTTCCTTGCTATAGGTAGTATGGGCAATAGAACTCCATCGGCCATTTTGCTTATGATACCATACTGTTAAATTATCTTTTTCATTGGCACTCCAGGTAATTTCTCTGATCCAAATATTTTTATTTTCAATATCTTTTTGTTTAAAATGGTTTAACAAGCCCGATCTAAACTCGTTTATAGCACCTTCTTCCTTGCCTAATATAAATGTATCATCTCTCAGCGGAGGATATTTTTGTACGGCTTCTTCTATACTAAGATTTTCAATATTTTCAAAAGATATATTCGTGACCATTGGAATCTCTGATTTTTTTACTTTATTAGATTTCTGATCTGCCTGAACAGAATTTTTTGTTTGTGATTTATTACAAGAATAAGCCAGTAAAATGAATATATACAGAATAATTTTTTTCATAGATTAAGCAATTATAAAATAGGTATTAGGTATCATGCTGTTCAATTGAATTAGAATATAATCCAAATGTCTGTTTCTTAGTTCGTTGCCAATGTTCATGATGCTGGAATAATCCAGTTTGAATCCGCCGTTCAAAAGATTATTGAGGCTGTATTCATCGCTATGAATGGCTGTTTTGCCGATCAGGGCAAAATAAGAATTTCCAACTGTGTGTCCAAACTCATGAGCTATAGGATATTGATAAAAAGATTTAGAATTTACCTTTCCTTTAAAATTTAATTTAGTATCCTCAGTATCTAAATGGATAACTCTTTCATTCCATTTGATATAACTTTGTTCAAAAGTATTAGGTGCAATTTTGGTAACAGTAACATTCCAGTGGGGATTCTTTAACACCCATTTAATATCAAAGTTCAATGTAAACGAAGTGCTCTTATGCTTAGTAGCAAAATTGGAACTACCGGTAACTTTCAATTTAAAATACCCGCTCCAGACAGACCATATACGCAAATCGGCTAATTTATGAAAATGCCTTTTTTCACTCAATAACCAGGGAGTTACTTTTGTGTGCCATAGATATTGCCATTTTTCCTGAACAAGAATACTATTTTGTTCTTCCTCAATAAAAATATCCATTCTATCTGTCTTTTTAGTTATAGACATAAATTATAAAGTTAAATTCTTTATATAAATGAATTTGTTAAACAAATATAATATAAAAATAATAATTAAAAATATATTTTAACATAATTGTTCTTTTACTTTTTTTTATTTACATATAGGAATTAATGTGTTTTATTAATATAGTCAAGAAAATAGATATTTGTAAAGGAATTTTAATAAAAGTAAAATGTAATCTGTATTTGACTTATGATGAGTATTTATCAATATAGATGATTTACAGGAGCGAATTCTTAGACAAAATGTATAATTGATATTGGGGAGATAAAAGATAAAGAGATATAACTAATAGGAAAGCGTTTAACTAAGTAAAAATTATGAAATTTTTGAAGCTCACATTGTTTAGACGAACCTATATTTTCTGATTAATTTAATAAAATCAGAGTAAAAAATTGGGGTGAAAGAGTAAAGATCACAAATAAATAGAATTAAATTGATAAATCAATTACATGCAGCTTACTTTAAATAAGGTTTTGAAAGGAGTGAGACTATTCTGAGATTTAAAATTAATCATTAATGGATAAAAAAACAGATTAAAATATTATTTCTCTAATTTAAAGTTAAATAGAGTATTAATTTATAGGTCAGTGTTTTACTTGAAAATTTAATTAAAAACCATTACTTTATTACATAAAGAGAATTTAAATACAGGAATTATTTCTTAAATAACTACGAATTATTCTACGTGCGTCCTTAGTATCTGTTTTAGGGTCTATAAAACTTTCCAGCTTTTTTCGGGTTTTTTTAGAGCAAAAGCCAAATCCTTTGTAAGTTCCATTCTCAATAAGGACGAGCCCTTTTTCATTGGTAGTTCTTCCTGTTAATTGCAGCAAAAAGGTAGATTCCGGAAATGAATTCTCACTCAAATACTTTTCAACTCTTAAGTTATATTCCATAACCGGCTCCTTAGAAATACATGCGCCCAGACATTCCTTTATAGTGTAGTGGAAACATTGAGCTTTTGACTTATATAATCCGTTTATTTTTTGACAGAGATTGTATTTTTCAGTAATACGGAATAAATCTTCACGTCCGTGTTTAAGACTAGGGTAAGAATTAACTTCCTGAAAAGAATTATTTATTTTTTTTAAGACTAAAGCAACATAACCTTCAGCAGTAGTTTCTGCATACAGTCCATAATAAAATATACTGTTTCTTTGTGCTCTGTTATATATAGGTTTGTATTTTTTTATTTGTTCTGATTCCCAAAGCAGAGCAATAAGTTCACTTCCGGTAAGTTCATAGCTCACACGACAGGCAAATGTTTGAAGGTTTATAGACTTTCGATCTGTGCATGTAAAATGTTGAGCAAGTCTTTTTTTTATATTGTTACTTTTTCCAATATAAATTAATCGGTCATTCAGGGAATAAATATAATAGACACCAGGCTGATTGGGTAATTCGTCAACAATTTTTTTTAAATCTTCACGCATCATTACTTTACAAAGTTACTAAAGATTAATAAGATAGTGAAAAAATATAACTATAAATAAGGTGATGATGCAGATGTTCAACGTATCTACATATAAATGAAATATTTTTATCTTATAATTTATATCAGTAAGTAAACATTCGTAAGATTATTTTTTAGCTGGCTTAGCTTATAGGTATATGCATGTAAATTACTCAAAGAATATTAAAAAATTTAAGAGGCTTCCTAATATTGTGAGACTCTTAAATTATACAAAGCTGTTTTTTACAAAGGAAAATATTAAAATTTAAAAGTAATTCAAAGAAGTACTTTTAAAGTAAATGTATTCAGTAATGCTTTCAACTTTAAAGAATATCAGTTATTTGATTCCAATTGTTAACACGGATGTAGTCATCGTTTTTTATAAAGATATTATGAGGTTGACTAAATATTATTTTATCACCTTCAAAAAAATCCAGATTTTTAGGATGGTCGTCAATCATAATATCTCCTCTTACACAATCTTTATTACCACACAGAACCACCTGTTTCCATGAAATGAACGGGAAAAATTCAGCCAGCCAATCTAATTTTTCTTTTAGACTGTTCGGAAACTCTGTAGCTGAAGAAACAATTAATACTTTGTATTTATCATTAAGGTAATTAAGCCCTTCGACACTTCCTTCAATTAAAGGAGCCGTTCTGAAGAATCCTTCTGATCTGATAATAGAATTAAAGTTTGGAAAAGCTTCGGATTCCGGCTTTCCGCTTAAAGTAGACAACTCTATTAATGTTCCTGATTGTTCAGATTCTTTTTTTAAAAATTGAGTATAGAAATCGGCCAGTACGCCGTCCATGTCAACTAAAATTTGTTTTTTCATAACTTAATTAGATTTAAATGACCGTACAATGCATAGCATCATTCAGCCAGGTTGATTTTATTTGATGAACCTGCTCGTCTTTTACAATAAGATAATCTATATGGGAAAGCTGAGCAGTTGTATAGGTTTCTGCGGTGTTAAGTTTATAACTGTCTCCTAAAACCAAAATTTGCTTGCTTCGTTCCGTCATAGCTATTTTAGTAAAAGCTTCTTCTCGGTTAGGGTCTGTGGTTCCTTTTTCAGGGTGTATATTACTAGCTCCCAACACATACCAGTCAGCAGTAAAAGTTTGTAAGGCTTTTATGACAGGCACACCCGTAGTAATGCGTGAAGAAGGAAAGACATTTCCTCCTAAAAACATTAAATCTATAGATTCTCTGTCTATTAATTCATTTACAACAGGAAAACTATTGGTGTAAATGGTCAGATGTATATCATTCGGTAATTGCCTTGCCAGTTCCAGATTAGAAGTTCCTCCATCAATTAAAATAATGTCATTTTCAGAAAATAAAGGAATTGCTTTTTTAGCAAGTTCTTGTTTTTCAGGGATTCCGGTATCCAGTCGTTTAGTAAATTCAACAGGAATGCCTGATTTGGCTATAGCTCCCCCATGAACTCTGGTTAAAAGACCTAATTTATTTAGTTCAGCAAGATCTCTTCGCAGGGTATCATCAGATATAAGCAATTCTTCGCTTAGCATTGTTACCTGAACTCTGTAATCCTGTTTGAGTTTCTTAAGTATGTATTGGTGACGCTCTTCTTTAAGCATAAACTTATGAGTATAAATTAAACAGGCAAATATAAGTAATATAACCGCATAAATGCGCATTATATTAAATAAAAAAATTAATATATGCGTTAATATGCTTATATTTATAAATAAATTATTACGCTTATGATTCATTCGGATGTATACAATTGGAAAAATGAAAAATACTTGCCGGCTTTA